>NZ_JBICXG010000005.1:344265-411039 GCF_043200175.1 Streptomyces sp. NPDC048462 | reverse complement strand
AACTCAGGCGGGTAGTTCTTCATGACCACGAGATGTCCGTTCTCAGATCCGCAGGATCCAGTGTCTCGTGTGTCCAACATCAGGGGTCAAGGCCCCACACCGCAGGTCGGTGCCTCAAGGGCGCCCGGGCCATCCGTCGCGGTTGGCGTACGACTCGAAGCTATGGCGGGTGGCTCGGTCCCACTCTTCGCCCGTCGCCTGCTCGTATGCCTGCTGGGTAACGTAGAGGAGTGACTCGCCCTCCATGGTTGTCGCTGTGAAGGGGGAGAATCGAGCTGACTCCTCGAAGACGCTCTCGTAGGCCTCGCGTCCCGCCGCGACCAGAGCGCAGCGGGAGTAGAGAAAGTGATCGCCGGACTGGGGGAACGGACCGCCTGGCCTGCTCATATCCGCCACGGGCAGCAGTCCGAACTTCTCCTGATCCAGGCGGTACAGAGCTTCGGCCAATCGTTCACCGAAGCCTGTGATCTCGGCTGCTGACCGCTGTGCCAACACCTCGACCAACCGTGTGCAACGGCCCTGATCGGCACGCCCTTCAAGCACTTCGATCAGAGTCCAGAAGTCTCGCCAGCTCATCATCGGCACAGCGTCGCACGTGCCACTGACACTTACACGCCCGCAGGGGCACCGGCCAGTCAGCGCTTGGGAAACTGGTGGCCGAACAGCAGGTTCAGGTAGTCGAAAGCCTGTGGCATGTTGTTGGCATTCTCAGCGGTGACGGCCTTGCGGGCGCGAGTCGCAGCGGTGTGGAGGTTGGACGAGGCCGTAGTTTTCGTTGCCGTGCTGGAGCACGCGGAGAACCGGCTCGCCTTCCCCAGAGGGTCGTTCATGTCTGCTAGCGCGACCTTGTCGAGCCACTCCAGATAGCCGCATAGATGTAGGGCGGCACTGAAGTGTGTCTGAACCGCCATGTACTGGGCTGCACGCATCTCCAGGTAGAAGGAGGAGATTGGCACCTGGTTGTAGTACTTCCACGCCTTGGCAAGTCGGGCCAACTTCTTCGCGCCGCCGACGATGCCAGCCTGTTGATTGACCCCGTTGACGTAGTCCAGGTGCACTGTCGGGGCCGAACTCATCCACCCGTTGGCTGGTCCGGGGATGTCGTAGACGGGCGTTTCAGCCTTGGGGGACGTACGGAACCCCGGGAGGATCTCCCACTGCTCCGCTCCACCAGCGAACCGGACGACGACGGTGGGCCGGCGGATCTCCACGATGGTCGTAGGGAAGCTGGCTTTGAGGGCTTCCTTCACCCACTGCAGAGCGGTGTCGGAAGTGGGCCGACTGCCGGTCATGCTGACCAGCAGATCCACGTCGCAGTGGTTCCGAACCCCGGTTCCATGACCAAATGAGCCGGTCTCGCGGAAGAGGTACACACCAAATCGGGCGGAACCCTTAAGCGAGGTCTCGACGCTGAACCGATGCCGGACTTTGGCATCTCGATCACTCTGGAGGGGCGTAAGTCGTTCCAGGAAGATGCCAAATGCCTGTGGGACCGTGAGTGCCATCGCTGTTCTACCGCCCCGTCGTGGTGGTCGTCTCGTCGACGGCGTAGGTCTGGCCGCCGCTGTCGATGTTGCGCTGGGCCCGTCTGTACGCCCGCTTGTTCGGGGGCTCGGCGGTCTTGTTCTGCTCGTCCCGTCGAGCCGTGAGTTCGGCCAGGGCCTGACGTGCCTCATCAACGGACGAGTAAGGCAGGTCGATCTTTCGGGCCTGACGAGCTGCAGTCTGGATCTCCAAGTAGGCGTTGCCTGCCGCTGCCGCCTGGTTCATTCGGTGCGAGGCGTTGATGGTGGTGAGGATGGCGCCGCAGCCAGACGCGACGAGCGCGAGGATGCCAGCCGGTACCCGCCCGGCGGTGGAAACAAGTGCGGCGGCGCCGGAGATGCCTGCCAGCACGCTTGCCGGCAGACCGAGCCCCAGGTTGATACCGCGCCACTGCTTGGTCAGCTCGAACTGCATCTGACCGCTGTACTTCGCGCTCTCTTCGAGCCGTTTCAGTTCGGCCTCTATCGCACTCCGACGCGTGGCCTCGGTCGGGCCATCAGGTTCTGTCATGGCGACAAGGTACGGGCAGGTGCTGACAGTTAGTCGCGGTATTCACCGTCCGACGGCCCTGCCGCCAGCGCGGGGCGTCCCGCTCGCCACCTTCGCCAAGTTCACCGGGACAAGAGCGCCCAAAGTTCGCCAGCTTGAGCGGTCGTTCGCCAGGTACGCAGAGACCGGACACCTGGGGTTTTGCTTCGATCGCGAGTTCGGGCTACCTTTTTGTACTGACCAGTCAGTGCAATGGAATGGGGAGGGCTTGTGGACAGCCCGCACGGGGCGGCCGTCACCGCCCGGAATCTGGGGCTCAAAGGGCCGCGCGGCTGGGCCTTCCGGGGCGTGACCTTCAGCGCCGGCTCCGGCTCACTGATCGCGGTCCAGGGCCCGTCCGGCTCCGGCCGCACCTGTCTGCTGCTCGCCCTCACCGGCCGGATGCGCCCGTCCGAGGGCGACGCCGAGACCGGCGGGCTGCGCCTGCCGCGCCGGGCCGCCGCCGTACGGCGCATCGCCGCGCTGGGGCCCGTGCCGGGGGTCAGCGAGCTGGACCCGGCCTTCACGGTCGCCGAGCACCTGCGCGAGCGCGCCCTGCTCCAGCGCCGCTACGACGGCTCCGTGCGCGCCCTGCTGCGGCCACGCCGCGAGCGTGTCGCCTCGGCCCGGTCCCGGATCGACGCGGCGCTGGACGCCGCCGGACTCGACCCGGCCACCCTGCCCAAGGCCGAACGGACCTCCGTACGGGATCTGGAGCGGCTGGAGGCGCTGCGGCTCTCCGTCGCCCTCTCGCTGATCGGGCGGCCGGCGCTGATCGCGGTGGACGACGCCGATCTGAAGCTCTCCGACACCGAGCGCGCCGAGGCCTGGGAGCTGCTGCGCTCCCTGGCCGCCGGCGGTACGACCGTGCTGGCCGTCTGCGGCGGCCCGGCCCCCGCCGACGCGGTGACCGTACGCACGGGGGCCGCGCCGGCGACCAGCCCCGCCGACAGCGCTGACGGCACCGACGCCGCGGAACCGGCGGACCCCACGGAATCCGACGACGAAGGGACCGCCGATGCGCTCGCCGCGACTGGCCGCTCTTGAGCTGCGGCGCTTCGGCCGGGGGAAGCTGCCGCGCGCGGCGCTGGCCGCCCTCCTGCTCCTTCCCCTGCTCTACGGCGCCCTGTACCTGTGGTCGTTCTGGGACCCGTACGGCCGCCTGGACCGCATCCCGGTCGCCCTGGTGAACGACGACAAGGGCGCCACCGCGGACGGCGGGCGCGTCCGGGCCGGGGACGAGATCACCGGCAGACTGCTCGACTCCAAGGTCTTCGACTGGCACGAGGTGAGCGCCCAGGAGGCCGACAAGGGCGTCGAGGACGGTACGTACTACCTCTCGCTGACCATGCCCTCGGACTTCAGCCGGCGGATCGCCTCCAGTGCGGGCGACTCCCCCGAGACCGGCGCGCTCCAGGTGCGCACCAACGACGCGAACAACTACATCGTCGGCCAGATCTCCAGGACGGTCTTCTCCGAGGTCCGCACCGCGGCCTCGGCCAACGCCTCGCGCGGCTTCCTGGACCGGATCTTCATCAACTTCTCCGACCTGCACGACGCGACGGCGAAGGCCGCCAAGGGCGCCGACGACCTCAGGGGCGGGATCGGCAAGGCGAAGAAGGGCTCCAAGGACCTCGCGGACGGGCTGAAGGACGCGAAGGCCGGGAGCAGCCGGCTGGCCGGGGGAATCGTCAAGCTGAACACCGGCGCGGGCGATCTGAAGACCGGCTCGCACCAGGTCGCGGACGGCACCCAGCTGCTCGCCGACAAGGTGAACGGCGTCGCGGCCGACATCCGCCCCTTCCTGAAGGACAACGGGAAGTCGATCGGGGACACCGCCCGGCTGGTGTCCGATTCCTCGCAGACCGTACGGGACAACCTCGACGTGCTGGTCAAGGCGGCGCCCGCCGCCGCCACCGCCGCGCACACGGCGTCCGAGGACCTCTCCGCCGTCCACCGCACCCGGTGCGAGGAGCAGCCGCTCCCCGACGCCACCGTCTGCCCGCCGCTCGCGCGGGCCGTGAAGGCGGCCGCCGACGTGGCGGCCGTGGCCGACGACGTGAACGTCCTGGTGACCAGCCAGCACGGAGATTTCAAGACGCTCCGCGCTCAGCTCACCACCCTGCAGAAGCAGGCCGACGCACTCGCCGAGCGCTCACCGCACCTGGACGAGGACCTGAACGGCGCGGTCAAGAAGATCAACGCGCTCAACACCGGCGCCCACAAGGTCGCCAAGGGCGCCGACCAGCTGCACACCGGGCTGGCCACGGCCAAGACGGGTTCGGCCGAGCTGAACACCGGCGTGGGCGACCTGAAGAAGGGCGCGACCAGCCTGGACAGCGGGATGATCCGGCTCGGCGACGGTTCGGCCACACTCGCCCAGGGCCTCGACGAGGGGGTCGGCAAGATCCCCGACTACGGCAAGAAGGACCGCGACGCCCGTACCGAGGTCATGGCCGACCCGGTGCAGCTCGCCTCCAAGTCGCTGCACGCCGCCCCGAACTACGGCACCGGCTTCGCGCCCTACTTCATCCCGCTCTCCCTCTGGGTCGGCGCGATGGTGGCGTACATGCTGATCCAGCCGCTCAACCGGCGCGCGCTGGCCGCCGGGGCCCCGTCCTGGCGGATCGCCCTCGCGGGCTGGCTGCCGGTGGCCGCGATCGGCCTGCTCCAGGTGGGCGCCCTGATGGCCGTACTGCACTGGGGACTCGGCCTGCAGATGGTCCGGGCGGCCGGGACGGTCGGCTTCCTGGCACTGGTCACCTGCTGCTTCGCCGCGATCGTGCAGTGGCTGAACGCCCGTTTCGGGGCGGCGGGACGCATCCTCGTCCTCGCCGTCCTGATGCTCCAGCTGACCTCGGCCGGGGGCACGTACCCCGTGCAGACCAGTCCGGGCTTCTTCAACGCGATCCACCCCTACCTGCCGATGAGCTACGTCGTCGAGGGGCTGCGCAGGCTGATCACGGGCGGCGGGCTCGGCCCGGTCTGGCAGGGCTGCGCGGTGCTGGCGGCCTTCACCGCGGGCGCGCTCGCGCTGACCGCCCTCTCGGCGCGCCGCAAGCAGATGTGGACCCTGGAGCGGCTGCACCCCGAGCTGAGCCTGTGAGCGCCCCGGGACCTGTGAGAATCAGGAGCATGGAAAGCAGTAGCACCACGCGCCGCCAGGCCACCCGGCAGAAGCTCTACGAGGCGGCCGTGACCCTCATCGCCGAGAAGGGGTTCTCGGCCACCACCGTGGACGAGATCGCCGAGCGCGCCGGGGTGGCCAAGGGCACGGTCTACTACAACTTCAAGAGCAAGACCGAACTGTTCGAGGAGCTGCTGCGCCACGGCGTCGGGCTGCTCACCGCATCGCTGCGCGCGGCGGCCGACGAGACCGACGCCAGGGGCGGCAGCCGGGTCGAGGCGCTGGACGCCATGATCCGGGCCGGTCTGGCCTTCATCGACCGCTATCCGGCCTTCACCCAGCTGTACGTGGCCGAGCTCTGGCGCACGAACCGGGCCTGGCAGGGGACCCTGCTGGTGGTGCGTCAGGAGGCCGTCGCCGTGGTCGAGGGGGTCCTCAGGGAGGGCGTCGCGAACGGCGAGCTCAGCGAGGAGATCGACATCCCGCTGACGGCGGCCGCGCTCGTCGGCATGGTGCTGGTGGCGGCGCTGGACTGGCAGGCGTTCCAGCCGGAGCGGTCGATCGACGACGTGCACTCGGCGCTGTCCCTGCTGCTGCACGGCCGGGTCAGCGGCCGCTGACCCGCCGTCGGCCGGCGGTCCGGACGCGCGACGACGCCGGCCGGACCGGGCCCGATCCCCCCGGGCCTCGCCCGACCGACGTCATCCGTGCTGCCGGAGAACCTCCCCCGTGACCCCGTTCACTCCCCCGCGGTCCCGGGTCCTCCGTCGCTGCCCCCGTTCGGACGGGGCCCCGCGCCTGTTCCGCAGCCCCGTGCCGGCGGTACCGGCGCGGCGCCCCTTCCGTGGTCACCACTCTGCCGTCCGCGCAGGTCGCGGCCCATCCGCGTCGCTACTCATCTCGCCCCCTAGGTACGGATACTCAGGCCTGCGCACCGAAGCCCTCCCGCGGCAGTACGCCGACTGGTTACGATCTCGTCCGTGTCCGTACTCCCTCTGGTGTTCACGAGCGGCTGGGCGAGCGGGATCAACGCCTACGCGGTGGTCCTCCTGCTCGGCATCTTCGGCGCGACCGGGGTGAGCGACGAGGTGCCCGCGTCCCTCCAGCGCACCGACGTGCTCGTCGTGGCCGCCGTGCTCTTCCTGTGCGAGATGGTGGCCGACAAGATCCCTTACGTGGACTCGGTCTGGGACACCGCGCACACCGTCATCAGGCCGGTCGCCGGAGCGGTCGTCGCGGCGCTGCTGGCGGGCGGGGACGGTTCGCTGCCGGAGCTCGCGGCCGGGGCCGTCGGCGGTTCCACCGCGCTGGCGAGCCATCTGGTGAAGGCGGGCACCAGGATGGCGGTCAACACCTCCCCCGAGCCGTTCAGCAACATCGCCGTGAGCACGGCCGAGGACCTGGGCGTGGCCGGGGTCGTCACGTTCGCCGTATTCCATCCCTGGATCGCGGCCACCATCGCCGCGACGCTGCTGGTGCTCGGGCTGGTGATACTGATCTTCCTGGCTTCCCGCATCCGCCGGTTCATGCGCCGCCGGGCGCAGCGGCGGGAGGAGAAGCGGCTGACCGCCGTCCCTTCCCGGTGGCCTGACGGCTGAGCTGTCGGTGGCGGCCGTTAAGGTCGCTGCCATGGCACGTATTGCGGTGATCGGCGCCGGGATGGGCGCGATGTCGGCGGCGGCCCGGCTGGCCGTGGCAGGCCACCGGGTGACGGTGTACGAGCGGTCGGAGACCTTCGGCGGCTCGGTGGGCCGCCATGCCCGGGGCGGCTTCACGTTCGACACCGGGCCCTCCCTCCTGCACCTGCCCGCGGTCTACCGCGACCTGTTCGTGAAGACGGGCAAGGAGCCGCTGGAGCGGTGCGTCACGCTGAGCCAGGTCGACCCGGCGAGCCGTCACGTCTTCGCGGACGGCACCGCGGTGTCGCTGCCGAACGCCTCGCGGTCCGGAGTCGTCACGGCGCTGGACGCCGCACTCGGGGACGGTGCGGGTGAGCGCTGGGGCACCTTCCTGGACCGGGCCGGGGATGCCTGGGACCGGTCCAGGCGGCCGTTGCTGGAGGAGCCGTTGCGCTCCGACTGGCAGGTGCTGGCCCGCGATCCGTACCCGGCGCCGCTACGCCGGCGGCTGCTGCGCCCGGCGCTGCGGGCCGGCACGGTGGCGGAGGTCGGTTCCTGGGAGCTGGCGGACCCCCGGCTGGCCGCCCTCCTCGACGGGTACGCGCTGTCCTACGGCCTGGATCCGCTGCGTGCCCCGGCGAGCACGGCCCTGCTGCCGTACATGGAGGAGACGTTCGGCAGCTGGTACGTCTCCGGCGGCATGCGGGCGCTGGCGCGGGCGGTGTACGAACGGTGCCTGGCGCGCAAGGTGGAGTTCGTCTTCGGTGCCGAGGTGGCCCGGGTGGTGGAGAAGGACGGGCGGGCGGCCGGCGTGGAGCTGGCCGACGGGACGGTCACGGAGGCCGCCCATGTGGTGCTGGGCGCCCGGCCGCGCCCTGAGCTGATGCCCGGTCAGGAGATTTGGCGGGACGGCGACCTGACGCCTCAGCCGCGACCGGGCGGCGCCGGGGCGACGGGCCGGTTCCTGGTGCTGCTGTCGCTGCGCGGCGCCCGGCCCTCGGATGCCGTGCACCGGACGCTGGTGCATCCGGCGGACGGGGCGGCCGAGCGCGAGGCGGTGTTCGGCGGCAGGCCCGCCGCGCACCCCACGGTGACGGTGCTGCGCCCCGACGACCCCTCGACCCGTCCCGACGCCGCGCACGAGGCGGTGACGCTGATGGCGACGGTCGCCCCGCACGGCCCGGTCGACTGGACGGACGCCGCGCTGCGGCAGGGTTACGCGGACACCCTGATCGACGCGGCGGAGGCGGCCGTGCCCGGCCTGCGTGACCGGGTGCTCCACACGGAGGTGCGGACACCCGCGGAGACGGCTGAGGAGACGGGTGCGCAGGGCGGCGCGGTTCCCCCGCCCGCGCTGGCCGGGGCCGGCGGCGGGTATCTGCACGCGGGGAACGGCACCCGGGTTCCGGGGTTGCTGCTGGCGGGCGGCTGGTCGCATCCGGGCGGCGGCCTCGCGCACGCGGGGATGTCGGGGACGCTGGTCGCCGGGATCGTCGTCGAGGGGGACGGCTTCCGCGGCTCCCAGTGAGGCGCCGCGGGCGGCGGTGTCAGTAGCGGTACTGCCCGTTGTGGCCGGTGTCGTAGCCGTTCGGGTACGGGGCCGGCTGGGCGGGCTGCTCCGGGGGCATCGAGGGGTAGTGCTGCTCGCCCTCGCGCTGCTGAGGCACCCAGACCCCGCCCGGGGGCGTCTCGGGGGCGTACTGCTGGGACTGCGCGTACGGGTCGTCGTACCGCTGCTGCCCGCCGTTGCTGTCGTGGTTCCCGTAGCTGTCGTACGTGCCGTACTGCGGGGCGCCCGTGGTCGTGCCCGTGCCGATGTACGGGTCGGAGTACGCGGCGTACTGCTGCCCGGATGTGCCGTAGTCGTACTGCCCGGCTCCCGCGTAGCCGTCCTGGTTCGCGTAGCTGCCCTGGCCGGGGTAGCCGTCCTGGTTCGCGTAGCTGTCCTGGCCGGGGTAGTCGTGCTGGCCGGCGTAGGCGTCCTGGCCCTGCGCCGGGTACGCGGAGTAGTCGGGGTAGGGCTCGTAGCCGGCGTACTGCGCCTCGCCCTGGGGCTGTTCGGGCTCCTGGTGCTGCTGTTCCTGCCTCGGCCGCGAGTCGGTGTAGACGCCGTACTGGCCGGTGTCGTCCGGCAGGGGCTCGGGCTCGTAGACCGCCGCCGGGTTCTGCGGGGCGTGGGGCGGTTCCGGGATCGCGCCGGGCTCGTACTCCATCTCCAGGTCCGAGACCTCCAGGCGGGGCTCGCGGTCGCTGTTGCCACGGCGACGGCGGCTCTCGCCGGGGCTGCCCCCTATGGCCCAGCCCGTCGAGAAGCCGCGCCGGAACGAGAGCGTGACGTACGTCTGGCCCGTCGCGAAGGCGATCGCGCCGATCACGATGACGGGCACGGACGGCATGAGCACACCGATGACCACACCGACGAACCCGGTGAAGGCGAGCAGGCGCCAGCGGAGCCGCGCCTTGTACTGGAGCAGCACCTCACCGAGCAGCCACAGCGCAACGATGCCGAACGCGATGTAGAGGACCGTCCAGCCCATGCCCGCCCCTTCTACGGCCACCGCCCCGGATCTCGGCGGGTATGGCCGGTCACGACTGCTTGTGCAGTCCGAGATTTTCGTAGATTTCGAGCGTCGCCGTCGAGTTGTTCAGCGTGATGAAGTGCAGCCCGGGAACACCCTCGGAGAGCAGCTTCGCGCAGAACCGCGTTGCGAAGTCGATGCCAATGGAGCGTACAGCGACGGGATCGTCCTTGGCGGCGAGGATGCGTTCTTTCAGGGCCGCGGGCAGGGTCGCGTTGCTGAGCTGCGCGAATCGCTCCAATTGCCGGACGCTCGTGAGGGGCATCACCTCGGGAATGACCGGGGTGTCGCAACCGGCGGCGACCACCCGGTCACGCATCCGCAGATAGTCCTCGGGATCGAAGAACATCTGGGTGATCGCATAGTCGGCACCGGCGCGGCACTTGTCCACGAAGTGCCGGATGTCGGTGTCCCAGTCGGCCGAGCGCGGATGCATCTCGGGGAACGCCGCGACGCCGACGCAGAAGTCCCCGGACTCCTTGATCAGCCGGACGAGGTCCGCCGCGTAGCGCACGCCCTGCGGGTGTTCGACCCACGGGCCCATCGGGTCGCCGGGCGGGTCCCCGCGCACGGCGAGGATGTTCCGGATGCCGGCGTCCGCGTACTGGCCGATCATGTTGCGCAGTTCGGCGATGGAGTGGTTAACCGCCGTGAGGTGCGCGACCGGGGTGAGGGTGGACTCGGCGGCGATGTCCTGGGTCGCCTTCACCGTCCCGGCCCGGGTGGACCCACCGGCTCCGTACGTCACCGATACGAAGCTCGGCCCGACCGCCTCGATCCGGCGCAGCGCGTTCCAGAGGTTGCGCTCGCCCTTCTCGGTCTTGGGCGCCCAGAACTCGAAGGAGTGCAGGGTCTTGCCGGTCGCGAGCATCTCACGCACGGTGCGCGCGCGATCTGTCCTGGTGGAGGGTGTGCCAAGGGCCATACCGGCAGGTTAACCAGGGCGTGACGGCCACCCAACCGAACTGGCGAGATTTGCCCGAATTGACCGGTACTTGTCCACGCTTCGGACACCGATGTCCCAAACACGCCCCTCGGGGGCCCTGTCCGCCCCGGCTGTTCCGCCGGATCAGGCGTCGGCGCGCGCCCGGACCCTCTTGGCCAGGCCGGCGGCGGCGGCGGCCGGGTCCGCGGCCTCGGTGAGGGCCCGGACGACGACGACGCGGCGCGCTCCGGCGTCGAGCACCTCGTCGAGGTTGCCGGCGTCGATGCCGCCGATGGCGAACCAGGGGCGGGCCGGGGCGAGCGAGGCGGCGTAGCGCACGAGGTCCAGGCCGGGTGCGTGGCGGCCCGGCTTGGTCGGGGTGGGCCAGCAGGGGCCGGTGCAGAAGTAGTCCACGCCCGCCTCGGCGACTGCGGCGTCGACCTCGGCCTCGGCGTGCGTGGAGCGGCCGATGACCACGTCCTGGCCGATGATCGCGCGGGCGGCCGGCACCGGCAGGTCGCCCTGGCCCAGGTGCAGCACGTCGGAGCCGATGGCGTGGGCGACGTCGGCCCGGTCGTTGACCGCGAGGAGCTTGCCGTGCCGCCGGCAGGCGTCGGCGAGGACCGCGAGGTGGTCGAGCTCCTCGGCCGCCTCCATGCCCTTGTCGCGGAGCTGGACGATGTCCACCCCGCCGGAGAGGACCGCGTCGAGGAACTCGGGGAGGTCTCCCTGGCGCCTGCGGGCGTCCGTGCACAGGTAGAGCCGGGCGTCGGACAGCTGCGCGCGAGGCGTGGACATGGTGCGGTTCCCCCCGGGAAAACGATGACGTTCGGTAGGCGGTGCGGATTCGGCAGGCGGTGCGGATTCGGCAGGCTGCGCTGAGGAGGGGATGCGGGCCGCGCCGTGCGGCCCGCATCCCCCTGTACGGCTGTCGGTCAGACGGCGAGCGCCTGGGCGCGGCGCTTCACCTCCGTGCCGCGATTCTCACTCAGCGCCTGCGCGGGCGTGCCCGGCAGGCTCGGGTCGGGGGTGAAGAGCCATTCCAGCATCTCCTCGTCGGAGTAGCCGTCGTCCCTCAGGAGCGTCAGGGTCCCCGCAAGGCCCTTGACCACCTTGTCGCCGTCGATGAAGGCGGCAGGCACCTGGAGCGCCCGGTTCTCACCACGTCGTACGGCGATGAGCTGGCCCTCCTTGACCAGCTGCCGCACACGCGCCACCTGGATATCGAACATTTCGGCGATATCGGGCAGGTGGAGCCAGGCAGGGACGAGAGCATCGATCTTTGCGTCAATCTCGGTCACGGGACAAGCCTGCCATCCCGGGCTGACAGCCGATACCCGGACTCCGCCCTTCAGGGCCCCGCGCCCCCCGGAGGAGGCCCGGCTACCGGGGCAGGGCCGACTTCAGCGGCACGGAGGCGTCGCCGGCCCGCTCCGGGTCGAGCCGTGTGCCGGCCTCGATGAGCCTGCGCCCCTGGATCAGGTCGCGCGGCCGGCCGACGGAGAGCACCGCGACCAGCACGCCGTCCCGCAGCCAGCACACGGACCAGGCGGGGCCGGCCGGATCACCGCGCCACAGCAGGGTGTCCGCGCCGTCGTGGTGGCCCGCGTACTGCACGAACCGGCCGAACTGCTCGGACCAGAAATAGGGCACGGGATCGTAGGCGGGCGACTCCTCACCGCCCTCCCCCGCCGCCCCGATGATGTGGGCGGCCGCGGTCCGCGGGCCCTGCAGCGCGTTGTCCCAGTGGTGGACCAGCAGCCGCGCCCCGTAGCGCGCGGAGGGGAAGGAGGCACAGTCCCCCACGGCGTACACGTCGGGCAGCGAGGTGCGCAGCGCCGCGTCGGCGGTCACCGATCCGTCGGGCCCGAGCTCGACGCCGGAGCCGGCGAGCCAGCCGGTGGCGGGCCGTGCGCCGATCCCGACGACGACGGCGTCGGCCGGGAGGGCGCGGCCGTCCGCCAGGACCACCCGGCCGGGCTCGACGCGGGCCACCCGCGCCCCGGTGAGGAGTTCGGCGCCGCTCTGCGCGTACCAGGCGGCCATCGGGGCGGCGACCTCGGCGGGCAGGGCGCCCGCCAGGGGCCGGGCGGCGGCCTCGACGACGGTGACCTCGCAGCCTGCGGCGCGGGCCGCGGTGGCGAACTCGGCGCCGATCCAGCCCGCGCCGACGACCACGACGGCGTGCCGGGCCTCCAGGACGGGCCGCAGCCGCGCCGCGTCGTCCAGGGTGCGCAGCAGATGGACGCCGGGCACACCCTCGGAGCCGGGCAGCACGACGGGTTCCGCGCCGGTGGCGACGACCAGGACGTCGTAGGGGACGGGCCCGTCGGAGGTGTCCAGTTCGTGGTCGGCGGCGCGCAGGCCCGCGACCTCGACGCCCAGCCGGAGCCCGATGCCGAGTGTCTCGAAGTCGATGTCGAAGGCGGATTCCTCGGCCTTGCCGAGCAGCACCGCCTTGGACAGCGGTGGGCGGTCGTAGGGCTGGTGGGGTTCGGCGCCGATGAGGGTGAGCGCGCCGGTGAAGCCCTGCTCCCGCAGGGCCACCGCCGTCTGCACGCCCGCCATGCCCGCACCGACGACGACCACCCGCCGCCCGGCCCGCTCCGACTGCCGTTCCGGTCGCTCCGCCCGCTGCTGCTCGTTCACCCGACCACCTTAATCAACTGACGGCCCGTCAGGAAAGGGGTTCCTCGCCGCCCCCGTACCGCCGCCCTCCTGCTTTACCCGGTGCGGGGGGCGGGGTCTAGGGTGGCCCACGTAAAAGACTCGCGGGAGCCCGGACGCACCGGGCTGAGAGGGAGGCTGGACGGCCTCCGACCGTACGAACCTGATCCGGGTCATGCCGGCGAAGGGAGGGGCTGGATGCCCATGCCTGTCCACCGCGCGAGCGGGTCCGACGTCCTCGTCATCGGGGGCGGGATCATCGGCCTGGTGACCGCCTGGCGGGCCGCGCAGCGCGGTCTGTCGACCGCCGTCGCCGACCCCGACCCGGGCGGCGGCGCCGCCCGGGTCGCGGCCGGGATGCTGGCCGCCGTCACCGAACTGCACTACGGCGAGGAGATGCTGCTGGGGCTCAACGTCGCCTCCGCCGCGCGCTATCCGGCGTTCGCGGCCGAGCTGGAGGCGGCGAGCGGGCAGGACATCGGCTTCCGCGCCTGCGGCACCCTGGCCGTCGCGCTGGACACCGACGACCGCGCCCATCTGCGGGAGCTGCACGAGCTGCAGCGCCGCTCCGGGCTGGAGTCGGAGTGGCTGACCGGCCGCGAGTGCCGGCGTCTGGAACCGATGCTCGCGCCGGGCGTACGCGGCGGCCTCCGGGTCGACGGCGACCACCAGGTCGACCCGCGCCGGCTGGCCGCCGCGCTGCTGACGGCGTGCGAGCGGGCCGGGGTCGTCTTCCACCGGCAGCGGGCCGAACGGCTCCGCGTGGTGCGCGACCGGGCGACCGGGGCCGTGCTGGCCGACGGTTCGGAGCCGGCCGCCGATCAGGTCGTGCTCGCCGCCGGCAGCTTCAGCGGCCGGCTCGCGGGCGTGCCCGATCAGGTCCTGCCGCCGGTCCGCCCGGTCAAGGGCCAGGTGCTGCGGCTGACCGTACCCACCGCGTACGCCCCCTTCCTCAGCCGCACCGTGCGGGCCGTGGTGCGCGGCAGCCACGTCTATCTCGTACCGCGCGAGAACGGCGAGCTGGTGGTCGGCGCCACCAGCGAGGAGATGGGCTGGGACACCACCGTCACGGCCGGTGGGGTGTACGAGCTGCTGCGCGACGCCCACGAGCTGGTGCCCGGCATCACCGAACTGCCGCTCACCGAGACCCGGGCCGGTCTGCGCCCCGCCTCCCCCGACAACGCCCCGCTGCTCGGCCGCACCGCGCTGCCCGGCCTCCACCTCGCCACCGGCCACCACCGCAACGGGGTGCTCCTCACCCCGGTCACCGGTGACGCCATGGCGCAGCTGCTGGCCGACGGCGAGCTGCCCGAGGTGGCCCGCCCCTTCTCCCCCGGCCGCTTCCCGGCCGCCGCCCCCGTCCGACAGGAGCAGCACGCATGACCGCGCCCACTTCCCTGGCCGTCTCCGTGAACGGCGAGGCCGTCACCGTCGCCGGGGGCACCACCCTGGACGCCCTCGTCGCGACCCTGACCCCAGCGCCGTCGGGTGTCGCGGCGGCGCTCAACGAGACCGTCGTACCGCGCGGGCAGTGGTCCGCCGCGACGCTCACCGACGGCGACCGGGTCGAGGTCCTGACCGCTGTCCAGGGAGGCTGACCGTGTCCGACGACCTCTTCACCCTCGGGGACACCGTCTTCGGCTCCCGGCTGATCATGGGGACGGGCGGGGCGGCCGGCCTCGACGTGCTGGAGCGCTCGCTGACCGCATCCGGCACCGAGCTGACCACCGTCGCGATGCGCCGCCTGGACCCGACCGTGCGGGGTTCCGTGCTCTCGGTGCTGGAGAAGCTCTCCATCCGCGTCCTGCCGAACACCGCGGGCTGCTTCACGGCGGGCGAGGCCGTGCTCACCGCCCGCCTGGCCCGCGAGGCGCTCGGCACGGACTGGGTCAAGCTGGAGGTGGTGGCCGACGAGCGCACCCTGCTGCCCGACCCGGTCGAGCTGCTGGACGCCGCGGAGATCCTGGTGGACGACGGTTTCACCGTGCTGCCGTACACCAACGACGACCCGGTGCTCGCCCGGAAACTGGAGGACGTGGGGTGCGCGGCGGTCATGCCGCTCGGCTCCCCCATCGGTTCGGGGCTCGGTATCCGCAACCCGCACAACTTCCAGCTGATCACCGAGCGGGCCCGGGTCCCGGTGATCCTGGACGCGGGCGCCGGGACGGCTTCGGACGCGGCGTTCGCCATGGAGCTCGGGTGCGCGGCTGTGATGCTCGCCTCGGCGGTGACCCGGGCCCAGGAGCCCGAGCTGATGGCCGCCGCGATGCGGCACGCGGTGGCGGGCGGGCGGCTCGCGTACCGCGCGGGCCGCATCCCGCGCCGCCACTTCGCCGAGGCATCGTCGCCGGTGGCGGGGCGTGCGGCGCTCGATCCGGAGCGCCCGGCGTTCTGATCCGGGCGTTCCCGGAGCCGAGGCGGCCGCGGATCGCGTGTCCCTGTCACGACTCGGCTGCAGTACGGCTCCGGGATCGCCCCGGGCAGTCGGCGGTGTCCGTGGCGGCTCGTAGACTCGCTGCGTGGATACGACCCTCCAGGACCCTCTCGTCGGGCAGCTGCTCGACGGCCGCTACCGCGTCGATGCGCGCATCGCCGTGGGCGGCATGGCCACGGTCTACCGGGCCATGGACACCCGCCTCGACCGGGTGCTCGCCCTCAAGGTGATGCACCCGGCGCTCGCGACCGACGCCTCGTTCGTCGAGCGCTTCATCCGCGAGGCCAAGTCGGTGGCGGGGCTCGCGCACCCCAACGTGGTCGGGGTGTTCGACCAGGGGGCCCAGGAGCAGTACGTCTACCTGGCGATGGAGTACGTCGCGGGCTGCACGCTGCGCGATGTGCTGCGCGAGCGGGGGGCGCTGCAGCCCCGGGCCGCTCTGGACATCCTGGAGCCGGTGCTCGCCGCGCTCGGCGCCGCGCACCGGGCGGGCTTCGTCCACCGGGACATGAAGCCGGAGAACGTGCTCATAGGCGACGACGGCCGGGTCAAGGTCGCGGACTTCGGCCTGGTGCGGGCCGTGGGCACGGTCACCAACACCACCGGGTCGATCCTGGGCACCGTCTCCTATCTCGCCCCCGAGCAGATCGAGCGCGGCACCGCGGACACCCGCGCCGACGTCTACGCGTGCGGTGTGGTGCTGTACGAGATGCTCACCGGCGCCAAGCCGCACACCGGGGAATCCCCCGCCCAGGTCATCTACCAGCATCTGAACGAGGACGTCCCGGCCCCCTCCGCCCTCGTCCCCGGTCTCCCGTCCGGGCTCGACCGGCTGGTGGCGAGCGCCACCGCACGGGACCCCGAGGTGCGGCCGTTCGACGCGGTGGCGCTGCTCGCCGAGTCCCGCACGGCCCGCTCCGGCCTCACCGACGCCCAGCTGGACGCCCTACCGCCGCAGGCCCTGGCCGAGGCGCGCGACGCCGCCGAGGACCGTACGAGCGTGATCCACCGGGTGCTGCCGGCCGGCCAGGGCACCGCGCACCACACCAGCCGGCTGGAGATGCCCCCGCCGCTGCCGCCGGAGCGGCCCGCCCGCCGGGCCGGGCTCCTGGGCGGACCGCGGCGCGGCATGATCGCGGCGGTCATCGCGGTGCTGCTGGTCCTGGGGGTCGGCGGCGGCGTCTGGTACATCAACTCCGGACAGTTCACCCATGTCCCCTCGCTCCTCGGCCAGAGCGAGAAGGCGGCCAAGGGGCGGCTGTCGGACGCCGGTCTCGAACTGAAGGGCGTCGAGCGCGCCTACAGCGACACCGTCGACCGCGGCAAGGTGATCGACAGCGACCCGAAGTCGGCCGCCCGCATCCGGGGCAACGGCTCGGTGGAACTCGTCGTCTCGCGCGGACCGGAGATCGTGCAGGTGCCCGACGTCGAGGGCATCGCACTGGCCGAGGCCAAGCGGAAGCTGACGAAGGCGGGCCTGGTGCCCGGCATGGTCACCAAGGAGTTCAGCGAGGACGCGGCGGCCGGTGAGGTGGTGCGCACGGACCCGGAGGCGGGCACCGATCGCCATCCGGACACCGCGGTCGCGATGGTGGTCTCCAAGGGCAGCCCGGTCGACGTCCCCGACGTCACCGGCCTCTCCGTCGAGGACGCCACCGACGCGCTGGACGACGAGGGGCTGAAGGCCAAGGTGCTGCCGGACCGGGTGAACTCCCCACAGGACGCGGGCGACGTCGCCCAGCAGTCCCCCGCCGAGGGCCGGGAGGCCGCCGAGGGCGACACCATCACGCTGACGATCTCCAAGGGCCCGCGGATGACCGACGTGCCGGACGTCACCGGCAAGGACGTCGACGACGCCCGCAGCGAGCTGGAGGACGCGGGCTTCGAGGTCAAGGTCGACCGTCCGTTCCTCTCCTTCAGCGACACGGTCGCGAGCCAGTCCGTGGACGGCGGCGACCGGGCCCCCGAGGGCAGCACCATCACCATCAAGACCAAGGGGCTCTAGATCCGTATGCGCAACCCTGTCGGCGGCCATGTCCCGGTGGCCGGCGGCCTCGCCAAGGTCGGCCTCCCCTACGCCCGCGAGATGGGCGCGGAGGCCGTCCAGGTCTTCGTCGCCAATCCGCGCGGCTGGGCGGCCCCGGCCGGGAGCCCGGCACAGGACGAGCGTTTCCGCGCCGAGTGCGCCGCCGGGTCGATACCTGCGTACGTCCATGCCCCGTACCTGATCAACTTCGGCTCGCACACCGCGGCGACCGTCGAGAAGTCCGTGGACTCGCTGCGTCACTCCCTGCGCCGGGCCCGCGAGATCGGTGCCCTGGGGGTCGTGGTGCACACCGGGTCGGCGACCAACGGCCGGCCGCGCGAGGAGGCGCTGGCCCAGGTGCGCACGCACATGCGGCCGCTGCTGGACGAGCTGACGCACGACGACGACCCGTTCCTGCTGCTGGAGTCGACCGCCGGCCAGGGCTTCTCGCTCTGCTCGCGGACCTGGGACTTCGGCCCGTACTTCGAGGCGCTCGACGCCCATCCGAAGCTCGGCGTCTGCCTCGACACGTGCCACATCTTCGCGGCAGGACACGATCTGGCCGGTCCCGGCGGGATGAAGGAGACGCTGGACCTGCTGGTGGAGACGGTCGGCGCGGGACGGCTGAAGCTGATCCACGCCAATGACTCCAAGGACGTGGCCGGCGCCCACAAGGACCGGCACGAGAACATCGGCGCCGGTCACATCGGTGAGGAGCCGTTCCGGGAGCTGTTCTCCCACCCGGCCACCGAAGGCGTGCCGCTGATCATCGAGACACCGGGCGGCAAGGAGGGCCACGCGGCGGACGTGGCCCGGCTGAAGGAGCTGCGCGACCGGAGCTGACCGAGCCCGCCCACGGATGAGGGAATACCCCAGGGGGGTATATGGTTCCAGTAGTCGACAGGAACCGCCATCCGGCATTGGGGGATCGACATGCGGGACCACGCAGAGCACGCAGAGCCCACAGCCCGCTCAGGCCACGCAGGGCACGTTGAGCACATGAGCCACTCCGGTCATTCTCCCGGCGCCGTCGGGTGGCGGACGGCGGCTCGGGCCACCCTGCACTGCCTCACCGGATGCGCCATCGGCGAGGTGCTCGGCATGGTGATCGGCACGGCGCTCGGCTGGGGCAACACGGCGACGATGATCGTGGCGATCACGCTGGCCTTCTTCTTCGGCTACACGCTGACGCTGCGCTCCATCCGGAAGGCCGGCGTCGGCTTCCGCACGGCGTTCCGCGTCGCCCTCGCCGCCGACACCCTCTCGATCGCGGTGATGGAGCTGATCGACAACGGGCTGATCGCCCTGTGGCCCGGCGCCATGGACGCGACACTCGCGGACACGCTGTTCTGGGGGACGCTCGCGCTCTCGCTCGCCTTGGCCTTCGTCGTCACCACACCGGTCAACAAGTGGATGATCGCCCGGGGCAAGGGGCACGCGGTGGTGCACCAGTACCACCACTGAGTGGGGCCGGGGCCTCAGAGCTCGGGGCCGTCCCCGGGCTCCTCCTGGTAGGAGTAGCGCTGCTCCCGCCACGGATCGCCGATGTTGTGATAGCCGCGCTCCTCCCAGAAGCCGCGGCGGTCGGCGGTCATGTACTCGATACCCCGGACCCATTTGGGGCCCTTCCAGGCGTACAGCTGCGGAACGACGAGCCGGAGCGGGAAGCCGTGCTCGGCGGTAAGCAGCTCGCCGTCCTTATGGGTGGCGAAAAGAGCCCGATCGGCCATGAAGTCGTCGATCCTGAGGTTCGAGCTGAATCCGTATTCGGCCCAGACCATCACATGGGTGACATGGGGTGCGGGCGGCGCGAGTGCGACGACGTCACGGACGAGCACCCCGCCCCACTCTGCGCCGAGCATGCTGAATTTCGTCACGCAGTGCAGATCGGCGACGACCGAGGAGAACGGCAGCGCCGAGAATTCCCGATGGTCCCAGCAGTGCTTGTCACCATCGGCCGTGGCCCCGAAAACGCGGAATTCCCAGCGGTCGGGTTTGAACTTCGGCACCGGCCCGTAATGGGTGACCGGCCAGCCGCGCTGCAGTCGCTGTCCCGGCGGAAGCTCGGACTGCTCTGATGCGCGGTTTTCCCGGCTTTCCGGCTGACCCATGACTCCATGGTGACAGACAGGCAGGGGTGGTCATGACCAGCGCAGAGACGATTCGGGCATGCCTTACTAAGCATGTACTTACTGGACGGCCACCGGGTGCGATGCGAAGATGCGGCCAACTTGCCCAGTTCACCGGTTGGAAGGAGCCTCTGCGATGCAGGGCGACCCCGAGGTCCTTGAGTTCCTGAACGAGCAGCTGACCGCCGAATTGACTGCCATCAATCAGTATTTCCTGCACGCGAAGATGCAGGACAACTTCGGCTGGACGAAGCTCGCGAAGTACACCCGCTCCGAGTCGTTCGACGAGATGAAGCACGCCGAGATCCTGACCGACCGGATTCTGTTCCTCGACGGACTGCCGAACTACCAACGGCTCTTCCACGTCCGCGTGGGCCAGACGGTCACCGAGATGTTCCAGGCGGACCGCCAGGTCGAGGTGGAGGCGATCGACCGCCTCAAGCGGGGCATCGAGCTGATGCGCGGCAAGGGCGACATCACGTCCGCGAACATCTTCGAGTCGATCCTGGCCGACGAGGAACACCACATCGACTACCTCGACACCCAGCTGGAACTGGTCGAGAAGCTCGGCGAGCCGCTTTACATCGCGCAGCTGATCGAGCAGCCGGAGAGCTGACCTGCCCGCACGTTCCGGTGCCCGCGCCCGGCCGGGCTCAGGCGGCTTCGGGGAACCCGGCCGCCGGCGCGGGAGCGGTGCCCGCGTCGAGGCGCTCGACGGTGCCGGCCGGCTGCTTCTGGTCGAGCAGATCGCGGCGCGGACAGGCGCCGCGGCCGAGCATCGCCTGGATGGTGCGCACACAGCCGCCGCAGTCGGTGCCCGCCTTGCAGGCGGAGGCTATCTGGCGGGGCGTGCAGGCGCCGGCTTCCGCATGCTTCTTGACCTGCTGCTCCGTAACGCCGAAGCACGAGCAGACGTACATGCGGTTTCACCTCCCGGCGGGATGGGTCATGGCGGCCGCCCCGATAATCGGTGAGGCTAACCTAACCTTACCCGCCACTCAAGGTGGGTAAAAGCCCCGGAACGCCCTGTGGGGCACGGATCACATCGATCCGTGCCCCACAGTCGTAGCCGTGCTACCGGTGGTGATGCCTACTGGTCCCGGTACATCTCGGCGACCAGGAACGCGAGGTCCAGCGACTGGCTACGGTTGAGCCGGGGGTCGCAGGCCGTCTCGTAGCGCTGGTGCAGATCGTCCACGAAGATCTCGTGGCCGCCGCCGACGCACTCGGTGACGTCGTCACCGGTGAGCTCGACGTGGATGCCGCCCGGGTGGGTGCCGAGGCCCTTGTGCACCTCGAAGAAGCCCTTGACCTCGTCCAGGACGTCGTCGAAGCGGCGGGTCTTGTGGCCGGACGCGGCCTCGAAGGTGTTGCCGTGCATCGGGTCGGTGACCCAGGCGACGGTCGCGCCGGAGGCGGTGACCTTCTCGACCAGCTCGGGCAGCTTGTCGCGGACCTTGTCGGCGCCCATCCGGACGATGAAGGTCAGCCGGCCGGGCTCGCGCTCGGGGTCGAGGCGGTCGATGTAACCGAGCGCCTCGTCGACGGTGGTCGTCGGTCCGAGCTTGATGCCGATGGGGTTGCGGATCTTCGAGGCGAACTCGATGTGCGCGCCGTCCATCTGGCGGGTGCGCTCACCGATCCACACCATGTGGCCCGAGGTGTCGTACAGCTCGCCGGTGCGCGAGTCGGTGCGGGTCAGCGCCGACTCGTAGTCCAGCAGCAGGCCCTCGTGCGAGGCGTAGAACTCGACGGCCTTGAACTCGGCCGGGTCCGTGCCGCACGCCTTCATGAAGTTCAGCGCGTTGTCGATCTCGCGGGCCAGTGCCTCGTAGCGCTGGCCGGACGGGGACGACTTCACGAAGTCCTGGTTCCAGGCGTGCACCTGGCGCAGGTCGGCGTAACCGCCGGTGGTGAAGGCGCGGACGAGGTTCAGCGTGGAAGCGGACGCGTGGTACATCTGCTTCAGCCGGTCCGGGTCCGGAACGCGCTCGGCCTCGGTGAAGGCGAAGCCGTTGACGGAGTCGCCACGGTAGGTCGGCAGGGTCACGCCGTCGCGGGTCTCGGTCGACTTGGAGCGGGGCTTGGAGTACTGGCCGGCGATCCGGCCCACCTTGACGACGGGCACGGAGGCCGCGTAGGTGAGGACGGCGCTCATCTGGAGCAGCGTCTTCAGCTTGGCGCGGATGTGCTCGGCCGACACGGCGTCGAAGGCCTCGGCGCAGTCACCGCCCTGGAGCAGGAACGCCTCGCCCTTGGCGACGGCTCCCATGCGGGCGCGCAGCTGGTCGCACTCGCCGGCGAAGACGAGCGGCGGATACGACGCGAGGTCCGCGAGTACATCGCGCAGCGCCTCGGAGTCGGGGTACTCGGGCTGCTGCGCCGCGGGAAGGTCTCGCCAGGTGTTGCCACCGGCGACGGAGGTATTGGCGTTCACGGTCACGGGTCCCACATTACGGGGTCGTGTCGACTGCTTTTTCTGGTGCTCAGGGTCTGAGACGGATGACCTGGCGCGCCAGTGACGCGGGACACAGCCGGGGACTGCTAGCGTCTCGCTTTTCGCATTTGACGCATTCGACCACAGGGGTGGGGTTTTGAAGCGGAACCACCGCAAAGATCTCAGGAAGCGGCGAGTGTTCCACGGGGTGGGGGCGGCGGTCGTGGCGACCGCCGCGATCACGACCGTCGCCATGGCGTCCCAGGCCCCCGTGGCGGCCGACAGCAAGGCGGCCCCGGTTGCGACCGCCGCGCTGCAGGCCCAGTTCAGCGCCGCGGCGCGCGAGTTCGGCGTACCGCAGAGCGTGCTGATGGCGGTCTCGTACCGCCAGACGCTGTGGGAGAGCCACGACGGCGAGCCGAGCACCAGCGGCGCGTACAACGTGATGGGGCTCACCCGGGTCACCGCGGACGACGTCGAGCAGCCGACGGACGCGGAGCGGCTCGCGCACCTCGACATGAGCGGCGACCCGGCGGTGACGAAGCACTTCGACGCCGCCCGCGCGCTGCGCACCCTGCCGAAGCGGGTGGACACCGGCGCGGCCGAACTGCACACGCTGGACGAGGCCGCGAAGCTCATCGGCAGGCCGGCCGGCGCGGTGCGGGAGGACACGGCGCAGTCCGTCCGCGCGGGCGCGGCGCTGCTCGCGAAGTACCAGCGCGAGGCCACCGGCTCGCTGCCCGACGACGCCGGGGCGTGGTACCCGGCCGTGGCGCGCTACAGCCAGGCGGCGGACACCAAGGGCGCCACGCTCTTCGCCGACCGGGTCTTCGACTCGGTCAGGAGCGGTGAGAGCCGGCTGACGGCGGACGGCCGGCAGCTGTCGCTGCCCGCCGACCCGTCGGTGACCCCGGTCAGGCCCGCGGACATGCCGCCGGCGGCGGCCGACGCGAGCACCACCGCCGCCCCGGCGCCGGAGTGTCCGTCCGGGCTGAACTGCGACTTCAAGCCCGCCGGGTACAAGCAGAACAGCTCCACCCCGGACCACTTCGGCAACTACAACGTCGCGAACCGTCCGGCGAGCGGCGAGGACATCCGCTACATCGTCATCCACGACACGGAGGGCGGGTACGAGGGTTCGCTGGCCACCTTCCGGAACCCGGCGTCCTACGCGAGCGCGCACTATCTGATCCGGGCCAAGGACGGCCTGGTCACCCAGATGGTCGAGACCAGGAACGAGGCGTGGCACGCGGCGAACAAGACCGTGAACATGCACTCGGTGGGCATCGAGCACGAGGGCTACGCGATCAAGTCGGGCAGCTGGTACACCGAGCCGCAGTACGAGTCCTCCGCGGCGCTCGTGAAGTACCTCGCCGCCCGGTTCGCCATCCCCCTGGACCGTGAGCACATCATCGGCCACGACGAGGTGCCGGGCCCGCTGGACGCCAACGTCGCGACCCAGCACTGGGACCCGGGCCCCTTCTGGGACTGGAACCACTACATGTCCCTGATCGGCGCCCCGACCGGGGCGGGCGGCGCGGGCGGCCCGGTCAAGGCCGGCCAGGTCGTCAGGGTGGTGCCGCCGTTCACCACGGCCAACCGGCCGACGCTGACGTACGACGGCGGCACGGTGGCCAGACAGCCGGCGAACTTCGGCTACCTCTACACCTCGGCCTCCACGGCGTCGGCGATGATCACCGACCCGTACATGCCGAACGTGAAGGCCACCGACGGCCCGAACTGGGGCAACAAGGTCGTCGCCGGCGGCAGGTACGTCGTCGCGGCGGCCGAGGGCGACTGGACGGCCATCTGGTACGGCGGGAAGAAGGCCTGGTTCCAGAACCCGGGCGGCCGGTTCACCGAGGCGGTGGCCAAGACCGCCCAGCCGGTGCTGAAGCCCAGGGCCGGCCGGGCGTCCATCCCGGTGTACGGGCGCGCCTACCCGGAGGACGGCGCCTACCCGGGCACCGGCGTCCCGGTGCAGGAGAAGAACAGCGAGCCGTTGTCGAAGTACACCGTCCCGGCCGGCCAGGCATATCCCCAGGCCGGTCCGGCGCAGGCCGGTGACTACTGGTTCGCGGGTACGTTCGCCGGCACGGCCGACAACGACCGCACCCTGGTGAAGGGGAGCACGAACCTCTTCTACCCGATCCGGTTCAACCACCGCATCGGCTGGGTGAAGGCGAGCGACGTCCAGCAGGCGAGCAGTGCCGTCCCGGATGCCGGGACGGCATCCGGGATCCGGTCGGGGTGAACGGATCGGGGGAGCTCCGGTCCGTCAAGGGCACCGGCGGTGCGGCCAAGCCCTTCTCCGCCAGGGCGAAGGCCGGCACCGGCCGGCAGCTCAGCAACTCGCTGTTCTGATCCCGGCCCGGCACAAGACCTGTTCCGTCCGAGGCCCGTTCCGCCCATCGGGTGGGACGGGCCTCCTGGTGCCCGATCGTGGGTTATGGTTCAGCCATGTTCGCGCACTCGACCCGTAATTGGTGGTGGACCGCTCATCCGGCGGCCCACTGACTGCGCGTACACCGAAAGACGCAGAGGCCGCCCGAGGGGCGGCCTTTTTCCGTTTCACGGGGCCGTTCCTCCCAGCTGATCCACTGGAAGGAACCCCGGCATGACACCGCACCTGACCCCCCGCCCGGCACCGCACACGATCATCCAGCGACTCCTGGGCGAGGACTGCCCGCCGTTCGCACTGCTCCGCAGGCGCACCCCCGGCCATGACCACGACACCGTAGAGGTGCTGATCGGTGACGTGCGGGAGGTGGACCGGCTGGCGGACCTCCCGGTCGGTGAGCGGCCCTCGCTCGCCCTGGTGCCGTTCCGGCAGATCGCCGAGCGCGGCTTCGACGTGCGGGACGACGGGACGCCGCTGTCCGTACTGGTCGCGGACGAGACGTACGCGCTGCCGCTCGACGAGGCGCTGGAACTGCTCCCCACGCACGAGGTGCGGGTCATGGACGGGGCGTTCGACGTCGCGGACGAGGAGTACGCCGGGACCGTCCGGCGGGTCATCGAGGACGAGATCGGCCGGGGCGAGGGCGCGAACTTCGTCATCCGGCGGACCTTCCGGGGCGAGATCCCCGGGTTCGGGCGGGCGGACGCGCTGGCGCTGTTCCGGCGGCTGCTGGCGGGCGAGCGGGGCGCGTACTGGACGTTCGTCGTGCACACCGGGACCAGGACGCTGGTCGGGGCCAGCCCCGAGGTGCATGTGCGGATGTCCGGCGGAACGGTCGTGATGAACCCGATCAGCGGCACCTACCGCTACCCCGCCGAAGGGCCGACCGCCGAGAACCTGCTGGCGTTCCTCGGGGACCGCAAGGAGACCGAGGAGCTCTCCATGGTGGTCGACGAGGAACTCAAGATGATGTGCACCGTCGGCGACATGGGCGGCGTCGTGATCGGCCCCCGGCTCAAGGAGATGGCCCATCTCGCGCACACGGAGTACGAGTTGCGCGGGCGCTCCTCGCTGGATGTGCGCGAGGTGCTGAAGGAGACCATGTTCGCGGCGACGGTCACCGGGTCCCCGGTCCAGAACGCCTGCCGGGTCATCGAGCGCTACGAGTCCGGCGGGCGCGGCTACTACGCGGGCGCGCTGGCGCTGCTGCGGCAGGGCCCGGACGGGGCGCAGACCCTGGACTCGCCGATCCTGATCCGGACCGCCGACATCTCGCCCGGAGGTGAGCTGCGGGTTCCGGTCGGGGCGACGCTGGTGCGGCACTCCGACCCGGAGAGCGAGGTGGCGGAGACCCACGCCAAGGCGGCCGGCGTGCTGACCGCGCTGGGGGTGCGGCCGGGACGGCCGAGGGCCGAGGGCTCCCGGCCCCGGCTGGCCGACGACCCCCGGGTGCGGGCGGCGCTGGATGCCCGGCGGGACGGGCTCGCGCCGTTCTGGCTGCGGATGCAGGAGCGCACCGACGCGCTGTCCGGCCACGCCCTGGTGATCGACGGCGAGGACACGTTCACCGCGATGCTGGGGCACGTGCTGCGCGCGTCGGGGCTCGATGTGTCGGTGCGCCGCTACGACGAGCCGGGGCTGCGCGAGACCGTGCGGGCGCACGAGGGGCCCGTGGTGCTGGGCCCGGGGCCGGGGAATCCGGGCGACCAGGACGATCCGAAGATGCGGCTGCTGCGGGCGCTGGCCGCGGAGCTGGTCCGGGATCACCGGCACGGGCTGCTGGGGGTGTGCCTGGGCCATGAGCTGATCGCGGCGGAGCTGGGGCTCGACATCGTCCGCAAGGCGGTGCCGTACCAGGGTGCGCAGACCCGGATCGATCTGTTCGGCCGCCCGGAGACCGTCGGCTTCTACAACAGCTTCACCGCGCGCTGCGACGAGGCGGCTGTCACCGAGCTGGCGGCGCACGGCATCGAGGCGAGCGTGGACGGTGCGACCGGGGAGCTGCACGCACTGCGCGGGGACGGCTTCGCCTCGGTGCAGTTCCACCCGGAGTCGGTGCTGACACTGCGCGGCGCGGCGATCGTGGGCGAACTGCTGGCGGGGCTGCCGGTGCGCGGCTGAGAGGCCGTCGGAGGCTGCCCGGGTCCGCCGCGGTCAGGACCCGGGCGCCGCCGGGACCAGGACGTTCTCGCCGTGGCGGCGGGCCAGGTAGTCGTCGACGTTGCGGACGGTGGCCTCGATGATCTGGCCCACCGCGTCCTCGGTGTAGTACGCCTGGTGCGAGGTGACGATGACGTTGGGGAAGGTGACCAGCCGGGCCAGGGTGTCGTCGTCGACGCCCTCCAGGGACTTGTCCAGGAAGAAGAGCCCGGCCTCGGCCTCGTACACGTCGAGCCCGACCCCGAGGAACCGGCCGGCCCGCAACTCCCCCACCAGGGCGTGGGTGTCGACGAGTCCGCCCCGGCTGGAGTTGATCAGGATCGCGTCGTCCTTCATCCGGGCCAGCGCGTCCCTGCCGATGACGTGGTGGGTCGCGGGCAGCAGCGGGACGTGCAGGCTGATCAGGTCGGACTCGGCCAGGAGCTGCTCCTTGTCGACGTAGCGCATGCCGAGCTCGACGCAGGCCGGGTTCTCCGTGACGTCCCAGCCCAGCAGATTCATGCCGAAGCCATGGGCGATACGGGTGAAGGCCTCACCGATCTTGCCGGTGCCGATGACACCGGCCGTGCGGCCGTGCATGTCCCGGCCGAGCAGCCCGTCGAGGCGGAAGTCGAAGTCGCGGGTGCGGCTCGCGGCCCGGATGACGCGGCGGTTGACCGCCATGGCGAGGGTCCAGGCGAATTCGGCGACGGAGTACGGGGAGTAGTAGGAGACCCGGGCGACGCGCATGGCCAGGCGCTCGGCGACGTCCAGGTCGATGTTGTTGAAGCCGGTGGAGCGCTGGGCGATCATCTGGGTGCCGCCGGCCGCGAGGGTCTGCAGCACACCGCTGCCCAGGTCGGCGTTGACGCTGGTGGAGATGATCTCGTAGCCGGCGGCGATGGGTGCGGTGTCCCGGTTCAGGAAGACGTCCAGGCAGCGGACCTCGTGCTTCCCGGCGAAGGCTTTCTCGATCAGCGGCTTCTCGTCGGACTGCACACCGAAGGCCAGGATTTCCACGACGTCTCCCGTGACTGGTGCGGGCGGGCTGCCGGGTCCGGCCCGCACCGGGGGTGCGGGCCGGACCCGGCCCGGTCTTCGCGAATATAAGGCCGGGCTCCCCGGCCCGCCGCCCGGCCGGACGCGGCGGCTCAGCCGAAGAAGACCTCCGCCTCCGCGTAGAGCGCCGGGTCGACCGTCTTGAGCCGGGCGGTCGCCTCCGCGATCGGCACCCGCACGATGTCCGTGCCGTTCAGGGCGACCATCTTCCCGAAGTCGCCGTCGTGCACGGCGTCGATGGCGTGCAGCCCGAACCGGGTGGCGAGCCAGCGGTCGAAGGCGCTGGGGGTGCCGCCGCGCTGGACGTGGCCCAGGACCGTGGTCCTGGCCTCCTTTCCGGTGCGGCGCTCGATCTCCTTGGCCAGCCATTCACCGACCCCGGAGAGCCGGACATGGCCGAAGGAGTCCTGCGAGCCGTCCTTGAGGACCAGCTCGCCCTGCGCGGGCATGGCCCCCTCGGCGACCACCACGATCGGGGCGTAGCTCGCCCGGAACCGGGAGGCCACCCAGGCGCAGACCTGGTCGACGTCGAAGCGCTGTTCCGGGATGAGGATGACGTTGGCGCCGCCGGCCAGTCCCGAGTGGAGCGCGATCCAGCCGGCGTGGCGGCCCATCACCTCGACGACCAGGACGCGCATATGGGACTCGGCCGTGGTGTGCAGCCGGTCGATGGCCTCGGTCGCGATGTTGACGGCGGTGTCGAAACCGAAGGTGTAGTCGGTGCCGGACAGGTCGTTGTCGATGGTCTTGGGTACGCCGACGCAGTGGATGCCGTACTCCTCGGACAGGGTCGCCGCCACTCCGAGGGTGTCCTCGCCGCCGATGGTGACGAGTGCGTCGACCTCGTACCTGTCGAGGTTGTCCCGGATCCGGCGGACGCCGTGCTCCGCCTTGAGCGGGTTGGTGCGCGAGGAGCCGAGGATGGTGCCGCCGCGCGGCAGGATGCCGCGCACCGCCGGGATGGAGAGCGGGACCGTCACTCCCTCCAGCGGCCCCCGCCAGCCGTCCCGGAATCCGATGAAGTCGTAGTCGTACTCCTGCACGCCCTTGCGGACGACGGCACGGATGACCGCGTTGAGCCCGGGGCAGTCGCCGCCCCCGGTCAGTACTCCGACCCGCATGGAAGCATCCCTTCGCCGAAGTGAGCCCATTCATCACCACGCTAAGGGTGATCCAGGTCACTTCGGGATGGGTCGGACGGTCAATTCCCGTGCAATGCGGGGGAATTGATCTCAGGCGTCGTCGAGGCCGCGCTCGATCGCGTACCGCACCAGCTCCACCCTGTTGTGCAACTGGAGCTTGCCCAGGGTGTTCTGGACGTGGTTCTGGACGGTGCGGTGCGAGATGACCAGCCGCTCCGCGATCTGCTTGTACGAGAGTCCCTTGGCGACCAGCCGCAGCACCTCGGTCTCCCGGTCGGTGAGCTCCGGGGCCTTGGGTTCGTCGGAGGCGGCCGGCGCGGGCTCGGAGGCCAGCCTGCGGTACTCACCGAGTACGAGCCCGGCCAGTCCGGGGGTGAAGACCGGGTCGCCGGCCGCGGTGGAGCGGACCGCCTCGGTCAGCTCCTGGGTGCTCGCGGACTTGAGCAGGTAGCCGGTGGCACCCGACTTGACCGCCTCCAGCACGTCGGCGTGCTCGCCGCTCGCGGAGAGCACCAGGACCCGCAGCCCGGGGTGCGAGCCGACGAGCTCCTTGCAGACCTGGACGCCGGGCATCCCGGGCAGGTTGAGGTCGAGGACCAGGACGTCGGGGGTGACCGCCCCGGCCCGGCGGACCGCCTGGGGGCCGTCTCCGGCGGTCGCCACCACGTCGAAGCCGGACTCCGCGAGGTCGCGGGCGACGGCGTCGCGCCACATCGGGTGGTCGTCGACCACCATCACCCTGATCGCCCGCTCCTGGGCACCCTCTTCGTGTGCTGCGTTCATCGGACCGCGCCCGCCTTCCCCCGTGAGATCTTCGGAACCTTCAATTCGACCTCGGTGCCCTGTCCGGGCACCGAGATCAGCTCTGCCGTACCGCCCAGCTCCCGCAGCCGGCCGCGTATCGACAGGGCGACGCCGAGCCGCCCCTCGCCCTCGGCCTGGGCGAGCCGCCCTTCCGGGATGCCCGGCCCGTCGTCCCGGACCGTGACGATCACCTCGTCCGGCCAGTCCTCGACCAGGATCCAGGCCTGGGCGTCCTGCCCCGCGTGCACCCGGACATTGTCCAGGGCGGCGCTGACCGCGGCCGCCAGCTCCGTCGCCGCCTCGGGCGCCAGCAGCACCGGGGCGCCGGGCTCCGCGAAGCTGACCCGGGAGCCGGCGTGCGGGGCGAGCAGGGCGCGCAGATCGGTCTCGCCGGGCGCGCCGCTCTCGTCGTCGTCC
This sequence comes from Streptomyces sp. NPDC048462, assembly GCF_043200175.1. Lineage (NCBI taxonomy): Bacteria > Bacillati > Actinomycetota > Actinomycetes > Kitasatosporales > Streptomycetaceae > Streptomyces > Streptomyces sp. NPDC048462. The sequence goes on along the minus strand of NZ_JBICXG010000005.1, from coordinate 381,061 downwards.
ATCTCGACGGTACGCACCACGGCGCCGTCCGCGGCATCCTCGGAGAGCCGGGTGGGCGGCACCAGGCCGCTGGAGACCAGGGTGCGCAGGGCGACCTCCTGCTCCCCGGCCATCCGGCCCAGCTCGGCGGCCTCGCCGCCGATCGCCGCACCCCGTCGCTGCACCATCGCCAGGACCTGGAGCACGCTGTCGTGGATGTCGCGGGCGAGGCGCTCCCGTTCCCGGGTGGCGGCCTCGATCTCCAGGGCGCGGGCGAGGGTGCGCTCACTGGCGCGGGCCACCTCGACGACGTAGCCGATCGCGATGGAGGCGACCCAGACCAGCAGGACGTTGTGCAGGGTGTCGCGGCTGGGTTCGGCGCGCTCGACGAGGTTGGCGACCGCGACGAAGGTGGAGGCGAAGGCCGCCCAGCGCCAGCCGCCCTTGATCGCGAAGGCCAGTACGGAGCCCGCGGTCCAGATGGACGGCAGGGTCGGGCCGTCGATGTGCTGGGCCTGGAAGTCGGCGAGCGGGGTCAGGAGGATACCGGCGAGGGCGAGCGCCAGATCGGTGCCGAGGAAACGCTTGGTGCAGGCCACCGCACCGGCGACCCTCGGCAGGGTGGCGAGCGTCCAGATGGTCATGACCGTCAGGAAGGCGATGGCCACCCACGGCCGTTCGTACTTGTCGCGTCCGAAGACGGCGAGCAGGATCGCGTAGAGCATCGTCAGGATGCGGTACGCGGTCAGGGCACGCCACAACGGCTGCTCGACCGACATCCGCACGACCCGCACGCGCTTGACCATCTTCTTCTCCCCCACGCCGGACTTCTCCCCGCCCCCGGACCGGCCGGCGCCCGCTCAGGCGCCGCCGCGGTCCTCGTCCGTACCCGGCTGCTCGTCCCGGCGTCCGGTCCCGGCCTTCTTCGCCGCCTCCGCCTGCCGCTTCGCCTCGTCCGCGAGCTGCCGCTTGGCGGCGGTCGCGTAGATGTCGACGTACTCCTGCCCGGAGAGCCTCATGATCTCGTACATCACCTCGTCGGTGACCGAACGCAGGATGAAGCGGTCGCCCTCCATGCCGTGGTAGCGGCTGAAGTCGAGCGGCTCGCCGATCTTGATCCCCGGGCGCATCAGCCTGGGCATCACCTGGCCGGGCGGCTGGATCTTCTCCGTGTCGATCATCGCGACGGGGATGACCGGCGCCCCGGTCGCGAGCGCCACCCGGGCGAGCCCGCCGGGCTTGCCCCGGTAGAGCCGGCCGTCGGGCGAGCGGGTGCCCTCCGGGTAGATGCCGAAGAGGCCGCCGCTCTCGATCACCTCGATGCCGGCCTTGATCGCCGCCTCGCCGGCTCCCCGGGCGCCGGAGCGGTCCACCGGGAGCTGGCCGACGCCCTTGAAGAACGCGGCGGTCAGCTTGCCCTTGACCCCCGGCGCGGTGAAGTACTCGGCCTTGGCGATGAAGGTGACCTTGCGGTCCAGGACAGCGGGCAGGAAGAAGGAGTCCGAGAACGACAGATGGTTGCTCGCGAGGATCGCCGGTCCCTGCGCGGGGATGTTCTCCAGGCCCTCCACCCATGGCCTGAAGGCGAGCTTCAGAGACCCGCCGATGGAGAACTTCATAGCGCCGTAGATCAACTCGGGTGCCTCCTGTGTGCCGTCGGTCAGACCCTAACCCGTCCTGCCTCCCCCACTCCTGCCCGGCAGGGCCCCGGGCACCCGGCCCGTGCCGGTGACGGCCCTGGTCGGTGTCGGTCCGGTCGCGTACGGTGAAGTAATCCTCTGCACTCCCCCTTTCGCTCCCCCGTGAGCCTCACGAACAGGAGACCCCGGTGCCGGTCCTTCCTGGAGCCGAGCCGTTCCGCCACGAGGGCGGAGAGGTCGGCGTCCTCCTCTGTCACGGATTCACCGGTTCACCGCAGTCGCTGCGCCCCTGGGCCGGCTATCTGGCGGAGCGCGGGCTCACGGTCTCGCTGCCGCTGCTCCCCGGGCACGGCACCCGCTGGCAGGACATGCAGGTGACCGGCTGGCAGGACTGGTACGCGGAGGTGGACCGGGAGCTGCGGTCGCTGCTGGAGCGGTGCTCGCAGGTCTTCGTCTTCGGTCTCTCCATGGGCGGCGCCCTGGCGCTGCGGCTCGCGGCGAAGCACGGTGACGCGGTCCGGGGTCTGGTGCTCGTCAACCCGGCCAACAAGGTGCACGGCCTCGCGGCGCACGCGCTGCCGGTCGCCCGCCATCTGGTGCCGACGACGAAGGGCCTGGTCAGCGACATCGCCCTGGCGGGCTCGGAGGAGGTCGGCTACGACCGGGTGCCGCTGCACGCGGCGCACTCGCTGCGGAAGTTCTTCCGGCTGGTCGACGCCGAACTGCCCCAGGTGACCCAGCCGCTCCTGCTCCTGCACAGTCCGCAGGACCACGTCGTGCCGCCCGCCGACTCGGCCCGGATCCTGAGCCGGGTGTCGTCGCGGGACGTCGAGGAGATCCTGCTGGAACAGAGCTACCACGTCGCGACGTTGGACCACGATGCGGAGCGGATCTTCGACGAGAGCTACTCGTTCATCGGCCGCCTCGCTCCGAGCGTCGGGAAGAAGGGGAGCACGTCCGGTGGCTGAGCACGACGCGGATCGCGCGGGCAGCGAGGAGGAGCGGGAGCCGCTCCCCGCCGAGGAAGCGGCCGTCCCCGATGACGGCGGCGCACCACCGCCGGAGGCCCCGGGCGCGGACCGGGCAGGCGACGGGGAACGCCCGGTGGACGAGGACGCCGTCTGGAAGGCGATCGTCGCGGGGTACGGCGACGAGCCGCCGGACCCGCCGGGCGCCAGGCCGTTCCGGTCCATCGAGGACGTCGCCCTGCTGGAGGACGGTCCGCTGACCGCCCTGGACCCGGACAAGGGCATCGGCAAGCGGCCGCCCAAGCCCCCGGAGAAGCCGCTCGGCAGCTCGGTGGTGTTCGCCCCCGGCGTCGGCGCCGGCCCGCGCGACTACGAGCCGGCGGAGCCGGCCCCGGGTGAGGCGGACGACGGCGACGACGACAGCGGCGAGGGCCACTTCGTGCCGCCGGAGCCGCCGCCGCTGCCGGAGGCCGATGTCACGGCCAAGTTCGCCTGGCTGGCGGTGATCGGCGGACCGGTCCTGCTGCTGCTCGCGGTGCTGCTGCGGTGGGAGATGACCTGGTGGCTGACGACGGTCTGCGTCGGCGGCTTCCTGGGCGGCTTCGCGACGCTGGTGGCGCGGATGGAGCACGACGACGAGGACGGCGACGACCCCGGCCGCGGCGCGGTGGTCTGAGGGGCCTCAGACCCTGCCGGCCGGCACCCGCAGCGCGGCCAGCACCGGCAGGTGGTCGGAGGCGGCCAGCAGGTCGTCCTCGGCCACCCCGGGCAGCCCGGCCGGGACGCCGCAGCCCAGCACCTCGATGCCACCGGTCGCGAAGAGCGCGTCGATCCGCTTGCGCGGGTCGTGCGGCGGGAAGGTGTGCTCGCCGCCCCTGGGCCGTACCGTCCAGCAGTCCTGGAGCCGGGTGGCCAGCCGCCGGAACGCCTGGCCGCCCGGTGTCTCGTTGAGGTCGCCGCCCACCACGGCGTGCTCCACGCCCATCGCGTCCAGCCGGCCGAGCAACGCCTCCGCCTGGGCGAGGCGCTCCTCGCGGCGCAGGCTCAGATGGCAGCTCAGCACACCGATCCGGGTGCCCGCGATCCGGACGACCGCGGTGGCGAAGCCCCTGCGGTGCAGTCCCGGGGTGAGCGGCAGCAGGACGTCCTCGGTGCGCTCCGCCGCGACGCGCAGCGAGCAGAGCAGCAGCGGCCCGGCCGCGGTGGCTCCGCCGCCGAGGATCACCAGCTCACTGGCGGCGGCGAGCCGGGCGGCGTATTTGCGCCAGCGGAAGAAGCGCGGCGCCTCCTGGATGAGGACCAGGTCCGGTGCGCAGGCGCGGATGACCCGGGCCAGCGCGGCGGGGTCGTCGCGCATCGACCGGATGTTGTAGCCGAGCACTCTGATGACGGCCGAGCCGTCCTGCTCGGTACGGGACTCTGGCAGCGACATCATGGCCATGGCGCTCACGATACGACGGACGCCCGCCGCTCCCCGAGAGGGTCGCGACGGGCGTCCGGTGTGTCCGTATCCGGTCGGATCAGCCCTGCCGGGCCAGGTCCGCAGCGCCCACCAGACCGGCCTTGCCGCCCAGTTGGGCCGCGAGGAGCTGGGCGTGCGGGCGCCACTCGCCGCCGATCAGCCAGCGCCGGAACGACCTGCGGATCGGGTCGAGCACCAACTCGCCCTCGTCCGAGACGCCGCCGCCGACGATGAAGGCGGACGGGTCGAACAGCGAGGCGAGGTCGGCCAGTCCGGCTCCGGCCCAGCGGGCCAGTTCGCGGAACGAGTCGACGGCCACGGGGCAGCCCTGGCGGGCGGCCTCGCTGATGTGCTTGCCCTCGATGCCCTCGACCGTGCCGTCGCCGAGCGACAGCAGGATCGTGGCGTTCTCGGGGGTGGCGTTGGCGCGCTGCTTCGCGTACCGGACGAGCGCCCGGCCCGAGGCGTACTGCTCCCAGCAGCCCTGGCTGCCGCAGCCGCAGAGCAGACCGTCCGGGACGACCCGGATGTGGCCGAACTCGGCGGCCACGCCGAAGCGTCCGCGGCGCAGCTTGTTGCCGATGATGATGCCGCCGCCGAGACCGGTGCCGAGCGTGATGCAGATGACGTCGTCGTGGCCCTGGCCCGCGCCGAAGCGGTATTCGCCCCAGGCCGCCGCGTTGGCGTCGTTCTCCACGACCACCGGAAGGCCGACGCGCTGCTCGACCTTGTCCTTGAGCGGCTCGTGCCGCCAGTTGATGTTCGGTGCGAACAGCACCGTGGCCCGCTTGTCGTCGACGTATCCGGCCGCGCCGATGCCGACCGCCTCGACCGGGTGCCCCTCGCTCGCGCCGGACACCGCCGCCGCGATCGCGTCCACGATGCCTTCGGCCGTCGGCGGGGTCGGCACCTTGAAGGTCGAGAGGATGTGGCCCTCTTCGTCGACCACTCCAGCTGCGATCTTCGTGCCGCCGATATCGACGCCGATGGTGAGTCCCATGAATCCCTCAGTTTCGGTCGAGCCCCGCTGGGGGCAACCGTACCCGAGGCCGGGCCCCGTCCTGTCGGCGCCGGTCAGTCCAGGTCGATCTGTTCGCCGGTGCCCGGCCCCTCGTCCCGGGGGTCGGTGGGCTCGTCCGCCTTCTTTTCGGTGCCCGCCGGGTCCCCCGCGCCCTGGGTCCAACGGCGTTCCTGACCCTCGACGGCCGAGCGGTAGGCGGCGAGCAGTTCACCGCCCGCTGCGGCGATGTGGTCGAAAACGTCCGGATTGCGCTCGATGACTGGCTCGACCGCGGACTTCGCCTGCCTGATGACCTGCTGCACCGCGCCCTGGGCCGCCATGCCGAACAGCGGCGACTGGAGGGAGGAGACCTTGTCGGCCACGGCGTCCATCAGCTTGCGCAGCTCCTCGGCGGCGGAGCCGGGCGGTGGGCCGTAGTCGGCGCGGCGGCGGGCCTTCTCGGCGGCGAGGTCCTCGGCGCAGGCCTGTGCCCACGCGTCGTCGTCGGCGGGACGATCGGTGGCTTCGCTCATGGCGGACTCCTGCGAGGTGGGTGGCCGGCGGCCCGGCACACGGGACCCGTACTTACGACGTTACCCGAACGGCCGCGAGCCGTTCAGCCCGTCCTGGGCCACAGGTCCGGGTCGGGCGTGAACCGGACACGCAGCACCCCGTCGGTGAGCGCGGCGCCGGAGACGGTGCAGCGGCGCAGCGCGGACTCCAGGGGCACGATGCGGTGGAACGGGCCGACGGTGAGCAGGAGTTCGCTGCCGCGCCGGACCAGCTGGAGGTCCTTCTTGACCGCACCGGGCAGCCGCAGGCACCAGATCAGTATCCCGTCCGGGGCGTGTGGGGCCTCCGAGCCGTCACCGCCGGCCGCTCCGGCCGCTCCCTCCGGCGCGCCGGACTCCTCGATCCACCAGGGGTCCTCGGCGCGGCCCGGGGCCCGGCCCTCCACGGACAGGCCGAGCGCGTCGTCGGCGCCGGTGAGGGCGATGAGGTCGTCGGGGCCCTGCGGGTCGCGGCCCAGGTGGGGCACCTCCACCGGCGGGGCCTCGGCGGCCCACTCCTCGCGCCAGTGGTCGAGGCACTTGTCCTGCTGTGCGGCGAGCGCCGCGAACCAGGGGTCCGGGGAGTGCCGGGGCAGTACCCGGTTGGCCACCAGGGCGTCGACGCGCAGCCCCTGGAGGGCGAGTCCGGTCCGGGCGGCGCGCAGGGCGTCCTCGGCGGCCGGGCCCGGCTCCGCGACGATGCGCAGGGTGGTGGCGCGGTCCTCGACGATGGCCTGGACCTGGGCGAGTTCGGCGTCGCGCCGGGCGGCCGCCTCGTACAGCCACTGGGCGGGCATCGGCACACCGGCCAGCTGGGCGAGCATCGGGCGCAGGGCGCGGGCGGCCTGGCGCTCCTGGGGCAGCAGCCGGCGCAGGTAGCGGCGCAGCTGTTCGGGCAGGGCCAGTACGGCGAGGGCCTCGCGCAGCGGCGGCAGGTCGACGACGAGGAGGTCGTAGCCGTCCCGGGACCAGTCGCCGTGGGCGGCGCGGCGCAGGCTGTGCAGGAGGGCGAGCTGGTCGCTGCCGGGGAGTTCGGTGAGTTCCTCACCGTCCAGCCGGTTGCCGCCCAGCAGGCCGAGCACTGCGGACAGCTGGTCCTGGAGGGCGAGGAGTTCGCCGCGGAAGTGCTCCGCGGAGTCGGTCCGTACGGACCACAGAGTGCCGGTGACCTGCGCGGGTTCGGTGGCGGAGGGGAAGCCGGGTATGACGTCCGCGGAGATCAGCAGGGTGCGGGCGCCGCGGCGCGAGCCGGCCAGCGCGGTCGCCGCCGCGACGGTGGTACGGCCGGCGCCGCCGGGGCCGGTGACCAGGACCGTACGCACCGGGTCAGGCCTTCGGGACGGATTCGACGCGCTTCTTCAGTCCGGCCAGGGCGCGGTCGATGATGACCTTCTCGGCCTTGCGCTTGATCATGCCGAGCATCGGGATCTTGACGTCGACGGTCAGCCGGTAGGTGACCTCGGTGCGGTCGCCGTCGCCGAGCGGGGCCAGCGCGTAGGAGCCGTCGATGGCGCGCAGCATCTGGGACTTGACCAGGGTCCAGCTGACCTCGTAGTCACCGATCCAGGTGTACGCGAGGGTGTGGTCGTCCTTGATCGCTCCGGCGTCGAGGACCAGGCGGACCTTCTCGGCGCGGCCGTGGTCGTCGGTGGCGAGCACCTCGGCCTCCTTGACCTCGCCGGTCCATTCCGGGTAGCGGTCGAAGTCGGCGATCACGCCCATGACGTCGGCCGGTGCCGCCTCGATCGTGATCGTCGAGCTGGTGTGTTCAGCCATCGCTGTGGCCCTCCAGTGCGGTGTACCGGTCGGTCGGCAGAGGCCTGCCGCCAGAAGGCTATCGCGTGTGCGATGCGCCTCGGCCCAGGGCCTGCCGCGATGTCCGGCCGGAGCGGGTCACCACTCCAGCGCCCACGGGGTGCCGGTCGAGGCGAAGTGGCCGACGTTCACGCACTCGGTGGCGCCGATCCGCATCCGGCGGACCAGGGGCTGGTGGACGTGGCCGAACAGCGAGTACCGGGGCCGGGTGCGGCGGATGGCGGCGAGCAGGGCGCCGCTGCCGCGTTCGAACCGGCGCGCCACGGTGTCGTACGTCAGCTCCGGCACGTCCGGCGGGATGTGGGTGCAGAGCACGTCGACCTCGCCCACCGCCTCGATCTTGGCGGCGTACTCCTCGTCGCTGATCTCGTACGGGGTGCGCATCGGGGTCCGCAGGCCGCCTCCGACGAAGCCGAAGACGCGGCCGCCGATCTCGACGCGCTCGCCGTCCAGGACGGTGGTTCCGGGACCGGCGTACTCGGGCCACAGGCCGGGGATGTCGACGTTGCCGTAGGTGGCGTACGTCGGAGTGGGCAGCGCGGCGAACATCTCGGCGTACTGCTTGCGCACCGCGGCGACGATCGCGGAGTTCCGGTCCATGCCCGCCCACAGTTCCCGGCCGAAGTCCCGGGCCTCCTCGAAACGGCGCTCGGTGCGCAGGGCGACGATGCGGTCGGCGTTCTCCACACCGAAGAGTTGCGGGAAGATGCCGCGCGAGTGGTCGGCGTAATCGAGGAAGAGCACCAGGTCGCCCAGGCAGACCAAGGCGTCGGCGCCCTGCCCGGCGCGGGCCAGCGCCTCGGTGTTCCCGTGCACGTCACTGACCACGTGGATGCGGGTGCGCCGCTCGGCGGCGGCCCCCGGGCTGTTCGGTCCTGCTCGCATGACGATCACCCTAGAACCCTCGCGTCCGCATGGGTAGAGGCCACCGGACCTGCGGTTACTTCCGGGGCACGGCGCGGGTGCACTACTGTGCGCGAAAGGTCGGCAGATATGTGTGACGCGTAAGACATCTGGCCGGAACCCCCTATCCGGAACCGAGTACTGGTGGGTAACGTCCGGGCAGTCCAGTTGTGCTCACCCCACTGAGCACCCGCCATCTTGGACCGCATCCGGTGCGTCACACAGAGCCGTGGCACCGGAGCCCGATGAGGAGCAGCAGTCTTGCGCGAGTTCAGCCTTCCGGCCCTGTACGAGGTCCCCTCGGACGGCAACCTGACGGATCTCATCCGCCGCAATGCCGCTCAGCATCCCGATGTCGCGGTGATGAGCCGCAAAGTGGCGGGCGTCTGGAGCGACGTCACCGCCACACAGTTCCTGGCCGAGGTCAGAGCCGCCGCCAAGGGACTGATCGCCGCCGGTGTCGAACCCGGCGACCGGGTCGCCCTGATGTCCCGCACCCGCTACGAGTGGGTGCAGCTGGACTTCGCGATCTGGAGCGCGGGCGCCGTCACCGTCCCGGTGTACGAGACCAGCTCGGCCGAGCAGGTCCAGTGGATCCTCGGCGACTCGGGCGCCGTCGCGGTCCTGGTGGAGAGCGACGCCCACGCGGACGCCGTGGCCTCCGTGCGCGACCGGCTGCCCGAGCTGCGCCAGGTCTGGCAGATCGACAAGGGTGCGGTCGGCACGCTCACCGCTTCGGGCGCCGAGGTCCCGGAGGAGACCGTGGACCAGCGCAGCAGGAGCGCCAAGGCCGACGACCCGGCCACCATCGTCTACACCTCGGGCACCACCGGGCGCCCCAAGGGCTGTGTGCTCACGCACCGCAGCTTCTTCGCGGAGTGCGGCAACGTGGTGGAGCGGCTCAAGCCCCTCTTCCGTACCGGCGAGTGCTCCGTACTGCTGTTCCTGCCGGCCGCGCACGTCTTCGGACGGCTGGTCGAGGTCGCCTCGGTGATGGCCCCGATCAAGCTCGGCTGTGTACCGGACATCAAGAACCTCACCGATGAACTGGCCTCGTTCCGGCCGACCCTGATCCTCGGGGTGCCACGCGTCTTCGAGAAGGTCTACAACTCGGCGCGCGCCAAGGCCCAGGCCGACGGCAAGGGCAAGATCTTCGACAGGGCCGCGAACACGGCGATCGCCTACAGCCGTGCGCTCGGCACACCGCAGGGTCCGTCCGTGGGCCTGAAGTTCAAGCACAAGGTGTTCGACCGGCTGGTCTACAGCAAGCTGCGGGCCGTGCTCGGCGGACGCGGCGAGTACGCGATCTCCGGCGGCGCGCCGCTCGGTGAGCGGCTCGGCCACTTCTACCGGGGCATCGGCTTCACCGTCCTGGAGGGCTACGGCCTGACCGAGACGTGCGCGGCCACCGCGTTCAACCCGTGGGACCGCCAGAAGATCGGCACGGTGGGCCAGCCGCTGCCCGGCTCGGTCGTGCGGATCGCGGACGACGGCGAGGTGCTGCTCCACGGTGAGCACCTGTTCTCCGGCTACTGGAACAACGAGACCGCGACGGCCGAGGCGCTGGCCGACGGCTGGTTCCACACCGGTGACATCGGCACCCTCGACGAGGACGGCTACCTCGCGATCACCGGCCGCAAGAAGGAGATCATCGTCACGGCGGGCGGCAAGAACGTCGCTCCCGCCGTGATCGAGGACCGCATCCGCGGGCACGCCCTGGTCGCGGAGTGCATGGTGGTCGGCGACGGACGCCCGTTCGTGGGCGCGCTGGTGACGCTGGACGAGGAGTTCCTGGGCCACTGGGCCGAGGAGCACGGCAAGCCCGTCGGCTCCACCGCCCTGTCGCTGCGCGAGGACCCGGAGCTGCTGGCCGAGGTGCAGCGGGCGATCGACGACGGCAACGCCGCGGTCTCCAAGGCCGAGTCCGTACGCAAGTTCCGCATCCTGGCGGCCCAGTTCACCGAGGAGGCGGGCCACATCACGCCGTCGCTGAAGCTGAAGCGGAACGTGGTGGCGAAGGACTTCGCGGACGAGGTCGAGTCGATCTACCGAGGCTGATCAGCGATCACGCGCACGAAAAGGGGTCCGCACCGGGAACGGTGGCGCGGGCCCCTTTCGTGTACGCGGGCTCAGAGCGGCGCCCTGAGCCTCTCCGCGCGTTCAGAGCAGCGCCCTGAGCCTCTCCGCCAGCAGGTCCCAGCGCCACTTCTCCTCGACCCAGGCCCGGCCGCGCTCCCCCATCCGCCGGCGCAGCTCCGCGTCACCGAGCAGCGCGACGATCCGCTCCGCCGACTCCTCGGCCGAACCGCCGCGCACCACCCAGCCGGTCTCGCCGTCGAGCACCGCGTCCGGGGCGCCGCCCGAGTCGCCCGCCACCACCGGCAGCCCGGTCGCGGACGCCTCCAGGTAGACGATGCCCAGGCCCTCCACGTCGAGGCCGCCGCGCCGGGTGCGGCACGGCATCGCGAAGACGTCACCGGCCCCGTAGTGCGCGGGCAGTTCCGCCCACGGCACGGGTCCGGTGAACCGCACCGAGTCCCGCACCCCGGTCTCGGCGGCCAGCTTCCGCAGCTCGTCCGCGTACGGTCCGCCGCCGACGATCAGCAGCACGGCGTCGGGCACCTCGGCCAGGATCGCGGGCATCGCGAGGATCAGGGTGTCCTGGCCCTTGCGGGGCACCAGCCGGGACACGCAGACGACGACCGGCCGGTCGGTGAGCCCGAGCCGGGCGCGGACCGCGTCGCCGCCCGAGTCCGGGTGGAAGGTCTTCTCGTCCACCCCGGGCGGCAGCTGGACCATCCGGTCCGCGGCAGCCGGCGTGAGCGCGGCGGCGATCCGGGAGCGGGTGTACTCACCGAGATAGGTGATCGTGTCCGTGGACTCCCCGATCCGGCGCAGCAGCTGCCGGGAGGCGGGCAGCTGGGCCCAGCCGGCCTCGTGCCCGTGCGTGGTGGCGACCAGCCGGCGGGCCCCGGCCCGGCGCAGCGCCGGTGCCATCAGCCCGAGCGGGGCGGCGGCGCCGAACCAGACGGACGAGCAGCCGTGGGTGCGCAGCAGCTGCGTCGCGCGCCGGGTCACCCGCGGGGTCGGCAGCAGCATCGTCGTACGGTCGCGGACCACGGTGAAGGGCTGCTCGGCGTCGAAGGCGGCGGTGGCCTCGGCGCCCTCGGGGCCGCGCTTCCAGGTGGAGGCGTAGACGACGATCCGGTCCGGGTCCAGCCGGAGCGCCATGTTGTGCAGGAACGCCTGGATGCCACCGGGGCGGGGCGGGAAGTCGTTGGTCACGATCAGGGTCTTGTCCATCGCCGCCGACAGTACCGGGCGGCCCCGCCTCGTCGCTCTCGCACAGCGGCTGCGGGCATCATGTCCTGTCGTACCACCGACGGAACGGACGAGGGCGGGACATGACGGGTTCGAGCAGCGCACGACCGGCCTTCGTGGTGTGGGCCCTCAGCAGGGCCCTGCTGCTGCTCTGTGTCGTGAAGGTGATCACGCTGCCGGGCCCGGACGTGACGAGCGACGTGTCGGTGATCTACCACGGCTGGTATGACGTGCTGCGCTCCGGCAGCTATCCGCAGTCCGACGTCACCTGGCAGTACCCGCCGCTCGCGGCCCTCGCGATCCTCTCCCCCGCGCTGCTGCCGTTCCTGGACTACGCGTCGGCCTTCTTCGTCCTGGCGTTCCTCTGCGACGCGCTGGTGTTCGCTCTGCTGCTGTACGCGGGCCGGGGCGCCGCCCGGCGGACGGCCGGGGCGTGGGTGTGGGTGGCGGGGGTGCCGCTGCTGGGGACGACCGCGTACGCCCGGTACGACGTGATGGTGACGGCCGTCGCGGTGGCGGCGCTGCTGGCCGGGGTGCGGCATCCCCGGGTGCTGGGGGTGCTGGCGGCGTTCGGCGCGCTGCTGAAGGTGTGGCCCGCGCTGGTGCTGGCCGGAACGGCTCGGGGGCGCCGGACCCGGCTGGCGTGGTCGACGGCGGCCGGGGTGGCGGCGGCGCTGCTCGTGACGTGCGCGGTGGCGGCGCCCGGCGCGCTGGCCTTCCTCGGTTCCCAGCGCGACCGGGGCACCGAGGTCGAGTCGCTGGGTGCGCTGGTCTTCCATGTGGCGCGGCAGTTCGGCTGGCAGGGCCGGGTGGAGCTGAACTACGGCTCGCTGGAGTTCCTCGGCCCGCACGTGCCGCTGGTGAGCACGCTCGCGCTGGGGCTGAGCGTGGTGGCGTTCGGCTGGCTGCTGGTGTGGCGGCTGAAGGCGCGTTCCTTCGGCGTGAGTACGCCGGCGGACGCGGCGTTCACCGCGGTGCTGCTGTTCACCACCACGAGCCGGGTGATCAGCCCGCAGTACATGCTGTGGCTGGTCGGTCTGGCCGCGGTCTGCCTGGTCTTCCGGGAGAGCCGGATGGCGCTGCCGGCCTGTCTGGTGCTGGTGGCGACGGGCGTCACGCAGCTGGAGTTCCCGCTGGGGTTCATCCATGTGGTGACGAGCGACGCGACGGGCGTGGTCCTGATGTTCCTGCGCAACGGGCTGCTGGTCGCCGCGACGCTGATCGCGGGCGGGCGGCTGTGGCGGGACACGGTGACGCGGCCGGCTCCGGAGGCCTCCGCGTCCGCCCCGGCGCCGGAGACGGTCGCCGGCTGAGCTCGCGGGGCCCCGGGTCAGCCGAGCCGGTCGCGTACGTAGTCCCGCCAGCGCGCCGTGAAGTCCTGCGTGGTGGTGCCGAGCACCTCGTGCAGGGCCTGCTCCACCGCCCCGTCCCGCCCTGAGTGCCCTCCGACGGCCCGGTAGAAGGCGAACAGCTTCTCCTCGCCCCAGCGCCCCGCGATGAGCTCGCAGGCCAGCCAGCCGCCCTCGTAGGCCCTCGCGAGGCGGTCCGGGTCCTCGGTGAAGCCGAAGTCGTCGTCGGTGGGCAGGTCGGCGGGCGGCTCGCCGCGCCGGACGGCGTCCGCCAGCTCGGGCGCGACCTCGGCGGCGGTGCGCTCCCCGTCCCGGTAGGCCGCCCAGTCCGCGAAGCCCTCGGAGAGCCAGGTCGGGGTGGCGGACGAGGTGCGGGTGCGGGTGGCGACGTGGGTGGTCTCGTGGGTGAGGACGACGCGCTGCCCGAAGCTGCCGAGCAGTGCGTACGCCTGCGGGTTGACGATGACCCGGTCGGCGGGCGCCGTACCCGAGCCGCCGGTCTCGCCGGTGGTGACCGCCGCTATGCCCCGGTAGTTCGCGGCGGGCGAGCCGAGCAGCTCCGCCATGTCCTGCACGGTGTCCGGGACCAGCACCACCACGCGGCCCGCCCAGTGCTCCGGCCAGGCGTCGGAGACGGCGGGCACCGCCCGGTCCGCGGTGTCCGCGATCCCGGTCAGCTCCTCGCGGGAGCGGCCGACACCCAGCACCAGGCTGTGCTCGCCGCGCACCGCCTCGATGTCGCCCTGCTGCCAGAGCTGCCGGCCGCCGCCCTTCGCCGGGCGGTCCGCGGTGAGGTACCAGCGACCGTCCGCCGGGTCCCGTTCGAGGTCGAGCACCCGGTCCACGAAGACCGGCGCACTGTCGTAGCCCTTGATCCGGTAGCCGAGCCGCACGTCGGCGCTGGCCCGGTCAGCGCCGTGCGGCGAGACGTCCGTCAGCCGGTACGTCCAGGAGCCGATCGGCAGGTCCGCGAGATGGCCGAGCTCCTTGCGCTGCGCGGCCCGCAGGTCGGTGGCGTCCTTGGCGACGACCGAGACGTAGGCGTCCGCGTCGTGGTGCAGCACCGCGTCGGCCCGGCGGTCCAGGGTGGCGCGGATGTCGGCGGCCGCGGTGTCCGGCAGCTCGTCGGCCGGGGCCGAACAGGCGGCGGCGCACAGCAGCGCGGCGAGGACGGCGCCCGCCGCACGCCGTCGTCCACCACGCGCCCGTCCTGCGGTACGCCCCTGATCTGCCACCTGACCGAGAGTACGGTCAGACCCGGGTCACCGAGGAGACGGGCATCATGCCGACGGGGTCGTAGCGGACCGGGGCGCCGGGGTACGGGGCGTGGATTACCTGGCCGTTGCCCACGTACATCCCGATATGACTGGCGTCCGCGCGGTAGGCGACCAGGTCGCCGGGGCGGGCATCGGAGAGCGGCACGATGTGGCCGGCGTACCGCTGGGCCTGCGAGGTGCGGGGCAGGCTGACCCCGGCCTGCGCGTACGCCCACTGCATCAGACCGGAGCAGTCGAATCCGGCGGGGCCGTTCCCGCCCCAGACGTACGGGCGGCCCAGCGCCCGGTGGACGGCCATGACGGCGGCCGCCGCCCGCGCGGAGCCCGCCGGAAGCCCGGCGACCGTCCCGTTCGCGTTGTCCCGGCCGCTGCGCGAGGCCCGGTCGAGGGCTGCCCGCTCGGAGCCGGGCAGCGAGCCGAGCAGCCGCCTGGCCTCGGCGAGTTTGCGTACGACGGTCCGCTTGTGCCGGCCGAGGGCGGCCCGGTCGCGCTCCAGGCCGGCGAGCGAGTGCGCGGCCTCGGCCCGGGTCTGGGCCAGCGCCCGCTGGGCCCTGCGGAGTTCGGTCAGGGCGCTCGCCCGGCTGTCGTTCACCCGGCCCAGCACGGCGGCCCGGTCGAGGTAGTTGTCCGGGTCGGAGGAGAGCAGCAGGGCGAGCGAGGGGTCGATGCCGCCGGACCGGTACTGCGCGCGGGCCTGGGAACCGAGCTCCCTGCGCATCCCGTTGACGCGTTCCTGGCCCCGGGCCGCCCGGTCCTGCGCCCGG
Organism: Streptomyces sp. NPDC048462; assembly: GCF_043200175.1. Taxonomy (NCBI): domain Bacteria; kingdom Bacillati; phylum Actinomycetota; class Actinomycetes; order Kitasatosporales; family Streptomycetaceae; genus Streptomyces; species Streptomyces sp. NPDC048462. Next base: position 366,032 of record NZ_JBICXG010000005.1, on the reverse strand, counting down.
CTCACCTCACCGCGCCGCCGCCCGACGTCCTCACCGGCCTTGTTGTACTGCTCGGTGGCGCGTTCGGCCTCGGCGTAGAGGCGGTCGACCCGGGCCCCGGCGCTCTGCGGGGTGTCCTGCGGCTCGGCGTTCGCGGTGGCCGCGCCGAGCGTCGCGGCGGCGGTCGCCGCCGCGGCCGACAGGACAGTGGCCCGGGCGCTCCGGCTCAGGCCGGGCTGTGTGGAACGGCGATGGGACACCACAGGACGCCGCACTCCCTTCCGCTGTACGCAGGCGTGCGCAGCCCCTGCCGCCCGGGCGGGCGGACCGACACCTGGAGCTGCGCGGCAGCCAGACAGTAGTCGGACGATCACGGAGCGGACAAAGAACGCGCCGGGCGGACGGGTGCCGTAAACAGCGACGCCCCGCCGGTGACCTGTGGTCTCCGGCGGGGCGGGCAGTCAGTACGGGGCGCGGGAATTCGCCCGTTCGGGCGTGATCAGATGCGTACGGCGGTCTGGTAGCTGCCGACGGTGTTCATCGACTCGTAGCGGACCACGGCGCCCGGCTTCGGGGCGTGCAGCACGGTGTTGTTGCCCGCGTAGAGGGCCACGTGCGAGGTGTTGCTGAAGAAGACCAGGTCGCCCGGCTTCAACTGGCTGCGCCCGATCTGGGTGCCCTGGTTGATCTGGGTGTACGTGGTGCGGGTGATCTGGACGCCGGCCTGGGCGTAGGCCCACTGGGTCAGGCCCGAGCAGTCGAACGAGTTGGGGCCGGTGCCGCCGGAGACGTACGGCTTGCCCTGCTGGGTGGAGGCGGCCTGGAGTGCGGCGGCGCCACGTGCGGAGGCGGGAACCTCGCTGCCCAGGTCGACCCGGTCACCGGCGGAGCGGCTGGCGCGCAGGTCGTCCGCGCGCATCTTCTCGCGCTCGGCGGCGGTCAGGGTGTTGAGCACCTTCTGCGCCTCGGCGAGCTTGCCCTGCTGCTGCTTCTTCTTCTCACCGAGCGTCTTGCGGACGTCGGCGAGGTCGGCGAGCTTGTCCTGGGCCTCCTTGCGCTCCTGCGCGAGGGACCGCTGCTTCTCCTGGATCTTCGTCAGCGACTCGGCCTGCTTGGCCGAGAGCTGGTCGAGCGACGAGGCCTGGTCGAGGAAGCTGTCCGGGTCCGAGGCGAGGAAGAGCTGCACCGAGGGGTCGATGCCGCCGGAGCGGTACTGCGCGGCGGCGAGCGAACCGAGTCCGCTGCGGAGCGTGTTGAGCTCCTCCTGACCGCGGGCCACCTTGTCCTGCAGCGCGCCGACCTGCTTCTCGAGCTTCTCCTGCTTCTCCTTGGCCCCGCTGTACTGCTCGGTGGCCGTCTCCGCCTCGTGGTAGAGCTTGTCGACCTTCGCCTTGACCTCGCTCTTGGTCGGCTTGGGGTCGGCGTGAGCGGCCTGCGAGGTGAGGGCCACGGCCGCGGCGGCGGTCGCGGTGAGCACGGTCACACGGGCGCGGCTCGGGTTCCTGGGACGACGGTGGGACGCCACGAAGGCGAGCTCCTTCTTCCTCGAGCCGCCTACCGGGATGCTGGGGGACATGAATCCCCGGCTCCGTGCGAATCACGGAATCGGCGGTTCCTTCACTGCCACCCCGGATGGGTGATCAACCGTGCGAAGGTTCGAGGCCCGACCATAGTGACCATCCTGTGATCAGTTCAAATCCTCACAGGAAAAACTTCGTCACACCGGGTACTTCTTTGCCCACACCACACTGCGTGTAGCTGCGAACTGACGGCCCGTTCCGTAATTTACGGCAATCCGCGACAAGCTTCGTCAAACCCGTGAAAGCCGCTTCAGGAGCAAGACGGACGCAACGGGTCTCGCGCCCGCCTTCGCCACTCCGTCGGCCACTTCGCGGTCGGTGGAGACCACCACGACGGGCCTTCCTGACGGTTCGGCACGCGCGAGCTGCCGGATGAGCTCGTCCGCGGTGACGCCCGCCCGGCTGAACAGCACCCGCACCCCGCGCGGCGGCGCGAGCAGCACCGGGGCCGCCAGCTCGGCCCCGTCGAAGACGCAGGTCATCTCCGCGCCCGTCTGGGCGGCGAGCATCGACAGACCGCCCAGCAGCCGCAGCCGCTGCTTCTCCAGCGGCAGCTGCGGATAACCGGTCTTGGTGACGTTGTAGCCGTCCACGATGAGGTGTGCCTGCGGCAGCGCGAGCAGCTGGTCCAGCAGCGCCGGATCGGTGTCCGAAAGTGCTCTGGCGGCAACGTCCTTGGGCGACATCCGGCCGGGCTCGACCGCGTCCACGGTGTCCGCGGGGCGCATCGAGGACGGCGGCAGGGCCAGTTCGCGCCGCAGTCCGCCGGCCGCTTCGAGCACCGTGTCCAGCAGCAGCCGCAGCCGCATGTCCTCGACGGAGCGCCCCTCACGGGCGGCCCGGCGCCCCGCCTCGACGGATGCCTCCGCCTCGCCGAGCCGGGCCCGCAGCCGGCGGGTCTCGCTCTCGGCGGCGGACACCTGGGCGGCCGCCTCGGCGCGTACGGCGTCGCTCTCGGCCCTGCCCCGGCGCAGCGCGGCCTCGCCGCGCTTCACCTCGTTGGCCGCGCTGCGCAGCTTGCGCTGGAGCGACTCGGCCTCCTTGCGGGCCGCGTCGAGGTCGCTGCGGAGCCGTTCGGTCTCGCTCTTCGTCTGCGCGCGGGCCTGGGCCAGCTCCTCGCGCAGCCGTTCCAGTTCGCGCCGGCTCTCGTCGTCGGCGCGTTCGGCGTCGGCCCGCTGGGCCTCCTCGCCCGCCGCGGCGAGGAGCTTCACCCAGCCGTCCGGGCGCAGCACGTAGGCCGCGGCGGCCACATCGAGGGGATCGGCGGCGGCGGGCGGCGAGCCGGCCTCCAGGGCGCCACTCAGCTCCGGCTGGGTCTCCCGCAGCCGCTCACCGATGCGTCGCCGGAAGACGGCGTCGCCCTCCAGGGCGGCCGCCATCGCGTTCCCGGCGAACTTGGCACGCCGGGTCGGCGTGAACCGGGCGTACTGTCTGAGCTGAGCCGGGAGTTCGGTGACCGTGAGGCCGCCGAACGCGTCCGACACCAGCGCGACGACCCGGCGCCGTACACCTTCGGGCAGCGGGCGGTCGAGCATCTCCACGGCATCGTCGGCCGCGTCGTCCGACGCGGCGCCGCCGGCGGGCTGCTCCACCATCCGTCACCTCAAACTGTATGTCCGCACGGCCCCGTCAGGAGTCGGCACCCGGCCTGTCGACTAGCTCGATCTGGTCCACCGCGTTGCACCAACGGCAGCGCACCGACTCGATGGTCTCACTGACCACCTCGCGTTCTTCGACGCTCGACTCCCCGGCCAGGTCGAGATGGACGTATTCGACGACCTTGGAGGAGCGCGTCACGTCGAATCGCGTGAGGTTTCCGCAGAGCGTGCAGCGCCAGCGGGTCGCCTCGGTCGGCTGGGGAACCGTCGTCATCGTTGCGTCCTCTTTCGTCGGGCCTCGTGCTGCCACATAAGGATCTCGCGGTGCGCCGTCGAACTGCGGATGTCCTGTCGTAACCCTACGGCCTCGCCGCATACCACCGGCACGGCGAGGCGCTCTGTCCGGTTCCCTCCGCTTGCGTCATGCTCTGTTCATGATCGATCGGCGGGCTGCGGCCGGCAGACTCCTGCGGGCGGCCACCTCGGGCGGACCGCCGGTCACCTACGCCCTCATCGCCCTGTGCTGCGTGGTCTTCGCGATCAGCCCGCTCTCCGGTCTCGCCCCGGTGTACGGCAGCGCGGACGCCCTGCTGTCGGCCCAGGCCGGGTACTTCGAGCGCTGGGGCGTGATCCCGAGCGAACTGTGGGACGGCTCCGCGCACGCCCTGCTCACCCCGCTCACCGCGCTCTTCGTGCACGGCAGCTGGCTGCATCTCCTGGGCAACGTGCTGTTCCTGTACGTGTTCGGAGCGATGGCCGAGGAGCGCATGGGCCACACCGAGTTCGCGTTCTTCTACCTCGGCTGCGGCTACCTCGCCCTGCTCGCCTACGCGGCCGCGCACGCCACGTCCGACCAGACGCTCGTCGGCGCCTCGGGGGCGATCTCGGCGGTGCTGGGCGCCTTCCTCTACCTCTTCCCCAGGGCCAGGGTCACCAGCGTGTTCCCGTTCCTGCTCTTCCTCCCGCTGCGCTTCCCCGCCTGGATCGTGCTGATCTTCTGGTTCGTGCTCCAGTGGCTGGCCGCGGAGGGCGCCGGCAGCGGCCCCGGCGTGGCCTATCTCGCCCATGTGGTCGGCTTCGCCGTCGGCTTCCTTTACGCGTGGGGGCGCTACGGGCGTGGGGCTAGAGTGAAGTCTCCAGCCACGGCCACCGAGGGAGAAAGCCAGCCGTGATCACCGCGATCGTGCTCATCAAAACCAGCGTGGACCGGATCCCCGAGATCGCCGAGGCCGTCGCGGCGCTGGACAGCGTCAGCGAGGTCTTCTCGGTAACCGGCACGTACGACCTGATCGCCATGGTCCGGGTGGCCAAGCACGACGATCTGGCCGAGGTCATCCCCGGCCGGATCAGCAAGATCCCCGGCGTCGAGGGGACCGACACCCACGTGGCGTTCCGTACGTACTCGCAGCACGACCTGGAGGCGGCCTTCGCCATCGGCCTGGACGGCTAGTCTCCGTGAAACGCGTTCGGGGGGGGGGGGGGGGGGGGGCCCCCCCCCCCCCCCCCCCCCCACCGCTTTACACGGCTCAGTGCTGTGCGGTGCCCCGGTCCGGGACGCAACGGCCGTCCTCGGTGCGGTACTTCCACTGGGCGCCCTCGCTCACCAGCTCCTTGACGGCCCGCACGAAGCGCTCGATGTGCTCGTCCGGCGTACCGGCACCGAAGCTGACCCGGATCGCGTTGAGCGACCGCTCGCCCGGCTCGGCCTCCGGCGCGCCGCACTCGCCGACCTCCTGCGGGTCACTGCCGAGCAGGGTGCGCACCAGCGGGTGGGCGCAGAACAGTCCGTCGCGTACCCCGATGCCGTACTCGGCGGAGAGCGCCGCGGCGAAGTGCGAGCTGTTCCAGCCCTCCACCACGAAGGAGATGACGCCGACCCGGGGCGCGTCGTCACCGAACAGTGAGAGCACCTTGACCTCGGGGACCTCCGCGAGTCCGGCGCGGACCTCGGAGACCAGTTGCTGCTCGCGGGCGACCAGGCTGTCGAACCCGGCCTCGGTGAGCGCCTTGCAGGCGGAGGCGATGGAGTAGACACCGATGACGTTGGGCGAGCCGGCCTCGTGGCGGGCGGCGGTGCTGTGCCACTCGACGTCCACCCCGCCGTCGGCGCGCCGGGCGACCTTGCGGGAGGCGCCGCCGCCGGCCAGGTAGGGCTCGGCGTCGCGCAGCCAGTCGGAGCGGCCGGCCAGCACGCCGGAGCCGAAGGGCGCGTACAGCTTGTGGCCGGAGAAGGCGACCCAGTCGACGTCCAGCTCGCTGATGTCGACGGGGTGGTGCGGGGCGAGCTGGGCCGCGTCGAGGACGATCCGGGCGCCGTGGGCGTGCGCGGCGGCGGCGAGCTCCTTGACGGGCCACAGCTCACCGGTGACGTTGGAGGCTCCGGTGACGCAGACGAGCGCGGGGCCAATGGGTCCTCCCCTGCTCGAACGAAGCTGAGAGCTTGGGGAAGAGTCGCGGTCCGCCAGGGCCCGCTCCAGCGTGGCGACGGCCTGCGCGGGGGTGCGCGGGGCGTTCAGGTAGGTCACCCGGGCATCGCGCCAGGGCAGCAGGGACGCGTGGTGCTCGGTCTCGAAGACGAACACCTGGCAGTCGGCGGGGAGCGCCGCCGCGAGCAGGTTGAGCGAGTCGGTGGTCGACCGGGTGAAGATCACCTGGTCGTCGGCGCGGCAGCCGAGGAACTCCGCGACGGTCACGCGGCTGGACTCGAAGAGGTCCGTGGAGAGCTGCGAGAGGTAGCCGGCGCCTCGGTGGACGCTGCCGTAGTACGGCGCGTACGCGGCGACGTCGTCCCACACGCGCTGCAGGGCCGGGGCGCTGGCGGCGTAGTCCAGTGCGGCGTACGTGACCTCACCGCCGGTCACCAGCGGAACCGTCACATCCTTGCCCAGAACGGGCAGTGGGGTACAAATGGACTGGTCGGTGGCAGCGGTGAAGACAGACATGACGAACTCCCGTAACAGGCAGGCGAATTCCGGTGCCTGCGGATACGCGGCAGCACGGAAGGAAGAAAAGAGGGTGTGCGGAGGAGGGCCGAAAAGCCCTATCGCATTCGCTTGCTCACAGAGGCTCCCTGAGGACCAGGACCCCACGGGTGGACGCCTTACGACGTCGAGGGGTCCGCGCTTGCCGCAGACCTCGCTGCCTACGGCCTGGTCTTCACCCGGGGCACCCCGCCACGGACGGAGGGTTGCCGGACAGCGGGCCGGGGCCGTAGTCGCTGTCACTCATGACCTGCGCAGCATCTTGCCATACGTGGGAGAACGCGCAAGGCGCAGTCCATGATCTGGACTGCGCCTCGCTCCGTGTTCCGTGTGTCAGGGTCGCGTGCTCAGGCGTTGCTGGCCGCGACCCATCTCTCCAGCGCGCGCCCCGCGGACCCGGAGTCGATGGACTCGGCGGCCCTCGCCATACCGGCGGCGAGCTGCTCGTCGAGCGTGCCGTCGCCCGGGTCGAGCGCGACCAGCGCCGCCGCCGCGTTGAGCAGGACGGCGTCCCGTACGGGCCCCGTTTCGCCGGCCAGCAGCCGGCGGGCCACATCGGCGTTGTACGAGGCGTCGGCGCCGCGCAGCGCCTCCACCGGCACCAGCTCCAGCCCGACGTCGCGCGGGTCGAAGGCCTGCTCGCGCACGACGCCGTCGCGGGCCACCCAGACCCGGGAGGTCGCGGTGGTGGTCAGCTCGTCCAGGCCGTCGTCGCCGCGGAAGACCAGCGCGGAGTTGCCTCGTTCGGCGAGCACGCCCGCGACGATGGGCGCCATCCGCAGATCGGCGACACCGATGGCCTGGGAGCGCACCTGGGCCGGGTTGGTGAGCGGGCCCAGGATGTTGAAGGTGGTCGGGGCGCCCAGCTCCGCGCGGGCCTTCGCCGCGTAGCGCAGGGCGGGGTGGAACTTCACCGCGAAGCAGAAGGTGATGCCCGCTTCCTCGGCCACCTCGACGACGCGCTGCGGGGGCAGGTCCAGGTTGACGCCGAGCTTGCCCAGTACGTCGGAGGAGCCGCTGGCCGAGGAGGAGGCGCGGTTGCCGTGCTTGACGACCTTGGCGCCCGCCCCGGCCAGGACGATCGCGGACATGGTGGAGATGTTGACCGTCTTGGCCATGTCGCCGCCGGTGCCGACGATGTCGACCGTGCGGCCGGGCACGTGGATCGTGGTGGCGTGCTCGTACATCGCACGGACCAGGCCGGTGACCTCCGTGACGGTCTCGCCCTTGGCGCGCAGGGCCACCGCGAAGCCGGCGATCTGCACGTCGGTCGCCTCGCCGCTCATGATGCGGTCCATCGCCCACGCGGTGTCGTCCGCGCTCAGGTCCTCGCCGCGCAGCAGCGGGGTCAGCACGCCGGGCCAGGTACGAGCCGCCACGCTGTCGCCGCCGACCGGGGTCACAACGTTCATGGTCCGCTCCTGGGGTCCACAGCCGATATAGGGATGCGACCACCCTATCGAGCGCCGGGGACAGCGAAGAGCCCCGTCCATCGTATGGATGGACGGGGCTCCCGCTGTGGCGATCAGCTCAGGTGATCAGTGGTGGCCGTGGCCCTCGGTGATCTCCTTGTACTCCTCGGGGGACGCCTTGGGGATCTGGTTGTGCTCGCCGAAGTAGCTCTTGCTGAGCTTGGCGCGCACCTTCTCCACCGGCGACACCTTGCGCTTGACACCGTTCTCGTCGACCAGCGGGCCGAGCTCGACCGGCGCGTACTGCTCGTGCGCGGTGAGGGTGTGCAGCTGGCCCTGCGACAGCGGCTCGTGGACCTCGACGAACTCACCGTGCGGCAGGCGCTTGATGAGCCCGGACTCGCGCCCGTGCAGCACCTTCTCCTTGTCCCGGCGCTGGAGGCCGAGGCAGATCCGCTTGGTGGCGACGAACGCGAGGACCGGTCCGACGAAGAAGAAGATCCGGACGAACCACGAGATCGAGTTCAGCGACAGGTGGAAGTGCGTCGCCCAGAGGTCGTTACCGCCGCCCACCAGACCGATGAAGTACACCGTGATCCACGCGACACCGAAGGCCGTACGGGTCGGGGCGTTGCGCGGGCGGTCCAGGATGTGGTGCTCGCGCTTGTCCCCGGTGACCCAGGACTCGATGAACGGGTACATCGCGATCGCACCCAGGATCAGCCCGAAGAGCACCAGTGGGATGAGCACGCCCAGGACGAGCGTATGACCCCAGAGGTTGATCTCCCAGCCAGGCATCACTCGGACGAGACCCTCGGCGAAGCCCATGTACCAGTCGGGCTGGGCGCCGGTGGACACCTGGTCCGGGCGGTACGGGCCGATGGCCCAGATCGGGTTGATCGAGGCGATGCCCGCGATGACGGCGATGACACCGAAGACCAGGAAGAAGAAGCCTCCGGCCTTGGCCATGTACACCGGCAGCAGCGGCATGCCCACGACGTTCTTGTTGGTCCGGCCGGGACCCGCGAACTGCGTGTGCTTGTGGTAGAAGACCAGGATCAGGTGGCCCACCAGAAGCCCGAGCATGATGCCCGGCAGCAGCAGGATGTGCACCGAGTAGAACCGCGCGACGAAGTCGCCGCCCGGGAACTCCCCGCCGAACAGGAACATCGAGATGTAGGTGCCGACGATCGGCATCGACAGGATCGCGCCCTGGGTGAAGCGGACACCCGTACCCGAGAGCAGGTCGTCCGGGAGCGAGTAGCCGGTGAAGCCGGTGAACATACCGAGCACGAACAGCAGGAAGCCGAACAGCCAGTTGATCTCACGCGGCTTGCGGAACGCGCCCGTGAAGAACACGCGCATCATGTGCACGAACATGCCGGCCAGGAAGATCAGCGCGGCCCAGTGGTGGATCTGCCGGACCAGCAGACCACCGCGGACGTCGAAGCTGATGTTCAGCGTCGAGGCGTAGGCCTCGGACATCCGGATGCCCTGCATGGGCTCGTACGGACCGTGGTAGACGGTCTCGGCCATGCTCGGGTGGAAGAACAGCGTCAGGTACACACCCGTGAGGATGATGATGATGAAGCTGTAGAGGCAGATCTCACCGAGCATGAAGGACCAGTGGTCCGGGAAGATCTTACGCATGTTGGCCTTGGCCAGGGAGTAGATCCCGAGCCGGCCGTCCGCCCAGTCGGCCATCTTCTCACCGGCGGGCGCCTTGCGCTTCGTATCGGTCGCAGTACTCATCCGCGCTCCCAGAATGCAGGACCGACGGGCTCTTCGAAGTCACCGAGCGCCTCGAGGTTACCCTCGCTGTTCACGCCGATCCGCAGCTGCGGGAGAGCGTGACCGGCCGGACCGAAGATGACGCGGGCGCCGTCGGAGAGGTCGAAGGTTGACTGGTGGCACGGGCAGAGCACGTGGTGCGTCTGCTGCTCGTACAGGCTGATCGGGCAGCCGACGTGGGTGCAGATCTTCGAGAAGGCCACGATGCCCTCGTGGGCCCACTCGCGCTCGCGCTTGTCCTTGATGTTGGACGGCTCGATGCGAATGATCATCAGCGCAGCCTTGGCGATCTGCGTCTGGAAGTCGTGAGCGTCCTCCTCCAGGCCCTCGGGCATGGCGAAGGTCAGCGAACCCACGGCCACGTCCTCGGGGCGGAGCGGCTCGTTCGTGTTCATGTTGATGAGCTGCTTGCCCTTGGCCCACAGGGTCGAGCGGAGCTTCTTCTCCGGCAGCGGACCGAGGTCGCGCAGCAGCACCACACCGGCGAGCGGCACCAGGGCCAGCGCGCCGAACATGGTGTTGCGGATCAGCTTGCGCCGGCCGAGCACGGACTCCTCGGCACCGGCCGCGAAGTCCGCGAGGACCTGCGCCCTGACCTCGGGCTCGGCCGCGATCGGGTGCCGTTCGGCCGGGACCTCGACGTCGGACATCAGGGTGCGCGCCCAGTGGACGGCGCCCGCGCCGATCGTGAAGAGCGCCACGCCCAGGGTCAGTCCCAGGGAGAAGTTGAGCGCGCTCACATGACCGAACGGGAAGATGTAGACGATCTGGTCGACCGGGAAGATGACGTAGGAGGCGATGAAGCCGACCGTCGCCAGCATGGACAGCGTGAACAGGAACGCGACCACGCGCTCCGACCGGTCCGCGGCCCGTTCGTCGATGTCCTGGACGCGCGGCTTGTGAGCCGGCAGCCCCGGGTCCGCGAACGGGTCGTCCGCGCCCTCTACCGCGCCGTGCGCGGGGACCTGCTCTGCGGGCAGGTTCTCTTCTGGAATCTCTTGGCTACTCATGACTTCTTGGCCTTAGCGGTGTGGGCCGCGACCCAGATGGCAACTGCGATCAGTGCGCCGAGCCCGAAGATCCAGCCGAACAGACCCTCACTGACCGGACCGAGACCGCCCAGCTTGAGGCCACCGGGGCTCTCGGCCTGCGCGCTGTTCACGGTCTGGACGTACGCGATGATGTCCTTCTTCTGCTGCTCGGGCATCGTCGTGTCCGGGAAGGACGGCATGCTCTGAGGCCCGGTCTGCATGGCCTCGTACATGTGCTTCGGGTCCACGCCCTCAAGGCTGGGAGCGAACTTGCCCTTCGTCAGGGCACCGCCCTCGCCGGTGAAGTTGTGGCACTGGGCGCAGTTGGTACGGAACAGGTCGCCGCCCTTGGCCACGTCCGCGCCCTCGGGGCTGACCTGGCTCTTGGTGGGGACGATCGGGCCGGCGCCGAGCGACGCGACGTACGCCGCGAGCTGGTCGATCTCGGCCTGGTTGTAAATGACCTTCTTCTTCGGTACCTGGGCACCCGGCTGCTGCGCGGGCATACGGCCGGTACCGACCTGGAAGTCCACGGCTGCGGAGCCCACGCCGACAAGCTGGGGACCGTCGGTGGTTCCCTCACCGCCGGTTCCGTGGCAGCTGGCGCAACCGACGGAGTACAGCTTCTTGCCCTCGTCGATGGCGAGGGACTGGGCGGTTTCGTCGGCCTGCGCCTTACTCGCGGGCGCAAACGCGGCGTACAGCCCCCCGGTAGCCGCAAGCGCGAGGAGTAGTACGACGACCGCCGCCAACGGATGGCGTCGTCGTGCGGAGAGCTTTTTCACGGATTACCCCGGTGTCAGGATCTTCTGCGTCGATGCTGGATGTGGTTCGGGCTCGAGCCCGGTTACTTGATCAAGTAGATCGTGGCAAAGAGGCCGATCCACACAACATCGACGAAGTGCCAGTAATAGGACACGACGATGGCAGCGGTCGCCTGTTCATGGGTGAACCTCTTGGCTGCGTATGTCCTGCCCAGAACGAACAGGAAGGCGATCAGACCGCCTGTCACATGCAGACCATGGAAGCCAGTGGTCAGGTAGAACACCGAGCCGTACGGATCCGAGGACAGCGAGAGGCCGTCCTTCTTCACCAGCTCGGTGTACTCGAAGATCTGGCCTCCGATGAAGATCGCACCCATCACGAACGTGATCACGAACCAGGCGCGGAGCTTCTTCACATCGCCCCGCTCCGCGGCGAAGACGCCGAGCTGGCAGGTGAGTGATGAGAGCACCAGGATGGTGGTGTTCGTCGCCGAGAACGGAACGTTCAGGGACGACGCCATTTCCTTCCAGTGATCTGGTCCGGTCACCGATCGCAGGGTGAAGTACATCGCGAAGAGGGCCGCGAAGAACATCAGCTCGGAACTCAACCAGATGATGGTTCCGACGCTGGTGAGGTTCGGCCGATTGACCGACGGGTGCGCGTGCCCGGTTTCTACTGTCGTTGCTGTCGCCACGACCGACATTATGTCGGTCGCTTATCCCGCCCTCACTCCGGGGGGTGCCGTTCGGTGTGTCAGAGGGGTGTGTCCTCCCCGAACGGCCCATGAATCCGCTGTCCCGGGCGGTGCTGACAGGCTGTCGGGCGGAGTACGATCCGCGCATCGGACAGCCCTCACGAACCGAGTGCCCCGAAAGCCCCGAAGACACGGATGTCACGGAGGAACAATGCAGCCGACCGCCACGGTCCTGGTCTACAGCGACAACGCCCACACCCGTGAGCAGGTGAGGCTGGCAGCAGGGCGCAGGCCCGCGGCGGACGTGCCGCCGGTGGAGTTCCTGGAGTGCGCCACCCTGCCCGCCGTCCTGGACGCCCTGGAGCAGGGAGGCGTCGACGTCTGCGTGTTGGACGGTGAGACCGCCCCGGCGGGCGGGATGGGCGTCTGCCGGCAGATCAAGGACGAGGTCTTCCGCTGCCCGCCGGTGCTGCTGCTCATGGGGCGCCCGCAGGACGCCTGGCTGGCCACCTGGAGCCGCGCGGACGCCGCGGTGACCCTTCCGGTCGAGCCGGTCGGGTTCGCGGACTCCCTGGCCGCCCTGCTGCGCAGCAGGCTCTCCGTGGGCGCCTGAGGGCCCCTGGGAGCCCGGGGGGCCGCTGCCGGCCCCTCCTCCTGCCGCTGGTTCCTCCGGGGGGCAGCGCACTCCCCGGTCAGACCCCGGGGCGCAGCCGCGCCGCCTGAACCGGGTCCACCCGGTCGGGCGTGTCGTTCTGCAGTGCGCTGCCCTTCTGCCATTTCGCCCAGGAGAGGTTCCAGTCGCCGTACCCGTTGTCGAACGGCGTCATGGTCTCGCCCTCGCTGCCGACGACGCTGACGACGTCGCCCTCGCGGACGGTGTTGTAGAACCACTCCGCCTCGCTGGTGCTCATTCCGGTGCAGCCGTGGCTGACGTTGGCGACTCCCTGCGAGCCGGTCGACCAGGGCGCCGCGTGCACGTACTCGCCGCTCCAGGTGACCCGGGTCGCGTAGTAGACCGGCAGGTCGTACGAGTCGGACGAGCCCTCCGCGATGCCGATGGTCTCCCCGCGCATACGTACGTAGTACTCCTTGCCCAGCACGACCTTGACGCCGTTGCGGGTGGAGAAGCCGGGCTTGCCCGTGGTCACCGGAATGGTGTTGATCACCTCACCGTTGCGCTTGACCGTCATGGAGTGCTCCGAGGCGTCGGTGATGGCCTCGATGCGGTCGCCGGTAGTGATCTTCAACGCTTTCGTGGGTGCCCCGTACAGCGCGTTGGCCACCTTGATGCCGGTGAGACCGCTGCTGACCTCGATGGAGGCCTTGGCCGGCCAGTACTCCTTCGGCCGGTAGTGCAGCGTCTTGTCGTCCACCCAGTACCAGGAGCCGGTCACGGCGGGGGTGGAGCGCACGGTCAGCGCGCGCTCCACGGTGGCGCGGGAGGCCTTGTCGGCGATCGGGGCGCTGAGTTGCGCGGTGATGGGCTGTCCGACGCCGTAGGTGCCCGTCTGAGGGCCGAAGGTGACCTTCAGGAACCTCTTGGCGGCCGCGGTCCCGAAGGACAGCGTGCGGCTGCCTGGGGCGCCGTCGTCGTCCTCCATGCTGACCTTGACGGTGTACCGGGTGCCTGCGGCGAGCGGGGCGGTGGAGTGCCAGCGGTGTCCGTCGGCGTCGAGTTCGCCCGCCAGATGGCGTCCTTCGGCGTCCACGGCCGTCACGTCGGTGATCCGGCCGTCGTCGCCGTCCACGCTGACTTCGAGGGGCTTGTCCGGGTCGACCTTCTCACCGCCGTCGGGCGTGTTGGAGGAGATCTCATCCGCCGCGTCGTACGGCTTCGCCGCGAGCGGATGACTGTCGGACGCCCCACAGGCGGTCATCCCTGCGACCAGGGTCACGACCAGCAGAGTGCAGCTCACTACGGGACGGATGCGCGGCGTGTGGTTCATGAACCCACGCTAAGAAGATTCATCCGTTTCAGCGCGCGGGGTGACTGCAAACGGGGGGCCCGCACTTCTCGTGGAAGTGCGGGCCCCCCGTCAGGTGGAGCGGTGTCACGGGTGAAGCGGTGTCACTGGGTGCGGTTCTCGCCGCGGTAGTACTCGAAGACCCAGCCGAACAGACCGACCATGATCACCGGGAGCGAGAAGTAGAGCAGCCACCAGCCGAAGATGACTCCCATGAAGGCGAGTGCGCCGCCGACCGCCAGCGAGAGCGGCTGCCAGCTGTGCGGGGAGAAGAACCCCACGTCGCCGGCCTCGTCCGCCACGTCGGCTTCCTTGTTGTCCTGCGCAAGCGCGTCGACCCGCCGGGCCGTGAAGGCCAGGTAGAAGCCGATCATGATGCTCAGGCCGAAGGCCAGGACGAGCGCGGTGGTACCGGCCGGCTCCTTGGACCACACGCCGTACGTGATGGCCATGGCGAGGATGAAGACCGATAGCCAGATGAACAGCTTGCCCTGGATCTTCACTTGCCCGCCTCCTTGCCGCCGGCGAGGGCCTTGTCGCCCTCGGAGTGGTGCTCCAGCTGCTCCAGCGCCGTGATTTCCGGGTGGTGCAGGTCGAACGCCGGGGATTCGGAACGGATCCGCGGCAGGGTGATGAAGTTGTGCCGCGGCGGCGGGCAGGACGTCGCCCACTCCAGCGAACGGCCGTAACCCCACGGGTCGTCGACCTCGATCTTCTTGCCGTACTTGGCCGTCTTCCAGACGTTGTAGAAGAACGGCAGGATCGACAGGCCGAGCAGGAACGAGCAGATCGTCGAGATCGTGTTCAGCGCGGTGAAGCCGTCCGCCGCGAGGTAGTCCGCGTAACGACGCGGCATGCCCTCGGCGCCCAGCCAGTGCTGCACCAGGAACGTGCCGTGGAAGCCCACGAACAGCGTCCAGAAGGTGATCTTCCCGAGCCGCTCGTCCAGCATCTTGCCGGTGAACTTCGGCCACCAGAAGTGGAATCCGGAGAACATCGCGAAGACGACGGTGCCGAACACCACGTAGTGGAAGTGCGCCACCACGAAGTACGAGTCCGAGACGTGGAAGTCCATCGGGGGCGAGGCCAGGATGACGCCGGTCAGACCACCGAAGGCGAAGGTGATCAGGAAGCCGACGGCCCAGAGCATCGGTGTCTCGAAGGACAACGAGCCCTTCCACATCGTGCCGATCCAGTTGAAGAACTTCACCCCGGTGGGTACCGCGATGAGGAACGTCATGAAGGAGAAGAACGGCAGCAGCACACCGCCGGTGACGTACATGTGGTGGGCCCACACGGTCACGGAAAGACCCGCGATGGCGATCGTCGCGCCGATCAGGCCGATGTATCCGAACATCGGCTTTCGACTGAACACCGGGATCACTTCGGAGACGATCCCGAAGAAGGGCAAAGCGATGATGTACACCTCTGGATGCCCGAAGAACCAGAACAGGTGTTGCCACAGCAATGCGCCGCCATTGGCCGCGTCGAATACATGCGCCCCGAATTTTCGGTCCGCCTCGAGCGCGAAGAGCGCCGCGGCGAGGACCGGGAAGGCCAGCAGGACCAGGACACCGGTCAGCAGGACGTTCCAGACGAAGATCGGCATGCGGAACATCGTCATGCCGGGTGCGCGCATGCAGATGATCGTGGTGATGAAGTTGACCGAACCGAGGATCGTGCCGAATCCGGAGAAGGCCAGACCCATGATCCACATATCGGCACCGACGCCCGGCGAGCGGACCGCGTCCGAAAGCGGGGAGTAGGCGAACCAGCCGAAGTCGGCCGCACCCTGCGGGGTGAGGAAGCCGGCCACCGCGATGATCGAGCCGAAGAGGTAGAGCCAGTACGCGAACATGTTCAGCCGCGGGAACGCCACGTCGGGCGCGCCGATCTGCAGCGGCATGATCCAGTTCGCGAATCCGGCGAACAGCGGCGTCGCGAACATCAGCAGCATGATCGTGCCGTGCATCGTGAACGCCTGGTTGAACTGCTCGTTCGACATGATCTGCGTGCCCGGACGGGCCAGCTCGGCGCGCATGAAGAGCGCGAGCAGACCGCCGATGCAGAAGAACGCGAACGATGTGACCAGGTACATCGTGCCGATCGTCTTGTGGTCAGTGGTGGTCATCCACTTGATGACGACGTTTCCCGGCTGCTTGCGCCGGACCGGCAGCTCGTCCTCGTACGAGTCGTCTGCTGCCGCGGCACCCTGAGGTTCGTTGAGGATGCTCACAGTTTGTTCGTCTCCGCATTCCTGGCCGGGTCAGTCTGCTCGATGCCGGCCGGCACGTAGCCCGTGTTGCCCTTCTTCGCCAGCTCCTTGAGGTGCGCCTGATAGCGCTCCGGGGAGACGACCTTGACGTTGAAGAGCATGCGGGAGTGGTCGACGCCACAGAGCTCGGCGCACTTGCCCCTGAAGGTGCCCTCCTGGTTGGGAGTCACCTCGAAGGAGTTGGCGTGGCCCGGAATGACGTCCTGCTTCATGAGGAACGGCACCACCCAGAAGGAGTGGATGACGTCACGCGAAGTCAGGATGAAGCGGACCTTCTCCCCCTTGGCCAGCCACAGGGTCGGACCGGGGTTGCCGTTCTGCGGGTTCCGGGTTCCCGGGACGCCGACGTCGTAGACGCCGTCAGCACCCTTGGGGAAGTCCTTGCGGAACCGGTCCGGGATGGCGTCGAGCTCCTTGGGGACCTCGTTGCCCGTGGCGGCCGAGCCGTCCACGTTCTCGATGTAGTTGAAACCCCAGCTCCACTGGTAGCCGACCACGTTGACCGTGTGGGCGGGCTTCGGGGAGAGCTCGAGGATCTTCGATTCGTCGCGCGCGGTGAAGTAGAACAACACCGAGACGATGATCAGAGGGACCACGGTGTACAACGCCTCGATCGGCATGTTGTACCGGGTCTGCGGAGGAACCTCCACCTTGGTGCGGCTGCGCCGGTGGAAGATGACGCTCCACAGGATCAGGCCCCAGACCAGCACACCCGTGGCGAGCGCTGCCGCCCACGAGCCCTGCCAGAGGGAAAGGATCCGTGGGGCCTCTTCCGTTACCGGTGTAGGCATACCAAGGCGGGGGAAATCCTTGTATGTGCAACCGGTTGCGGTCGCCAGGATCAGGCCCGCAGTCAGCACCTGCGGCAGCTTCCGCCGCATCGGGCGCCGCGACGAGCGGTCGGAGCCGTTGGGACTCACGTAGCGCCTTCCCGAGAGTCTCGCCCGCACGGTCGGCGCGCCCGTCTCGTTTGTCGGTCGCCGCCCCTGACGCGGGCAGGGGTTTGGATGTTTATGCGGACCAAACCCTACTGGACGCTATTTGGGGTCGCGCGGGGAGGGTGCCCAACGCGCCGTCCGACTCCCCGAAGGGGTGGAATCCGTGCCACCGGCCGCCATCTGACGCCCCCTCTCCTGACCCCGCGGGCGGGCGGTACCGAGCCGGTCCCCGGACCCGGCTAGCGTGGCCGGGTGCCCTACTTCGACGCCGCGTCCGCCGCCCCCCTCCACCCCGTCGCCCGCCAGGCGCTGCTTGCCGCGCTGGACGAGGGCTGGGCCGATCCGGCCCGGCTCCACCGGGAGGGGCGCCGGGCCCGGCTGCTGCTGGACGCGGCCAGGGAGGCTGCCGCGGAGGCCGTCGGCTGCCGCCCCGACGAGCTCACTTTCACCTCCTCGGGCACCCGGGCGGTGCACTCAGGAATTTCCGGGGCTCTCGCCGGGCGTCGGCGTGTCGGCCGCCATCTGGTGGTGTCGGCCGTCGAACACTCGTCCGTGCTCCATTCGGCCACCGACCACGAGGGCCGGGGCGGATCGGTCACCGAGGTGCCGGTGGACCGGTCGGGGGCGGTGAGCCCGCAGGAGTACGCGGCGGCGCTGCGCGAGGACACCGCGCTGGCGTGCCTGCAGTCCGCCAACCACGAGGTCGGTACCGAGCAGCCGGTGGCCGAGGTCGCCGGGCTCTGCCGGGAGGCGGGGGTGCCGCTGCTGGTGGACGCCGCCCAGTCGCTGGGCCTGGCACCGGTGCCGGGCGGCTGGTCGCTGCTCGCGGCGAGCGCGCACAAATGGGGCGGGCCGCCCGGGGTCGGGCTGCTGGCGGTGCGCAAGGGCGTCCGGTTCGCGGTCCAGGGTCCGGCCGACGAGCGGGAGTCGGGGCGAGCCGCCGGCTTCGAGGACATTCCGGCGATCGTGGCCGCGGCGGCCTCGCTGCGGGCGGTGCGGGCGGAGGCGGCCGCCGAGTCGGTGCGGCTGCGGGCCCTGGTGGACCGGATCCGGAGCCGGGTGCCCGAACTGGTGCCCGATGTGGAGGTCGTCGGTGACCCGGTACGGCGGCTGCCTCACCTGGTCACGTTCTCCTGTCTCTATGTCGACGGGGAGACCCTGCTCCTGGAGCTGGACCGGGCGGGGTTCTCCGTGTCGTCGGGCTCGTCCTGCACGAGCAGCACGCTGACCCCGAGCCATGTGCTGAGGGCGATGGGGGTGCTGTCGGAGGGCAATGTCCGCGTGTCGCTCCCGCCGGGCACCACCGAGGAGGACGTCGACCGCTTCCTCGACGTGCTTCCGGGGGCGGTGGCGGGGGTGCGCGAGAAGCTGGGGGCGCCCGCTGCGGCCGCGTCCTCGCCCGCCCCGGCGGCCTCCCTGGTCGTCGACGCGCTCGGCAGGCGCTGCCCCATTCCGGTGATCGAGCTCGCAAAGGTGATCGGAGGGGTACCGGTGGGCGGGACGGTGACCGTCCTGTCCGACGACGAGGCGGCCAGGCTCGACATTCCGGCCTGGTGTGCGATGCGCGAGCAGGAGTACGTGGGTGAGGAGCCGGCGGACCGGGGCTCGGCCTATGTGGTCCGCCGGCTGTCCTGACTCTTCTTACGCGAGGTGCGCGCGGACCTCGTCGGCGGCCTCGTGGCCGTAGGCCTTGGTGAAGCGGTCCATGAAGTGGGTGCGGTGCAGGGTGTACTCCTGGGTGCCGACCGTCTCGATGACCAGGGTGGCGAGCATGCAGCCGACCTGGGCGGCCCGCTCCAGGCCGACGCCCCAGGCGAGGCCGGAGAGGAATCCGGCACGGAAGGCGTCGCCGACGCCGGTCGGGTCGGTCTTGCTCTTCTCCTCGGCGCAGCCGACCTCGATCGGCTCCTCGCCGACGCGCTCGATGCGTACGCCCTGGGCGCCGAGGGTGGTGACGCGGTGGCCGACCTTGGAGAGGATCTCCTCGTCGGTCCAGCCGGTCTTCGACTCGATGAGCCCCTTCTCGTACTCGTTGGAGAAGAGGTACGTGGCGCCGTCGAGCAGGATGCGGATCTCGTCGCCGTCCATCCGGGCGATCTGCTGCGAGAAGTCCGCGGCGAACGGGATTCCGCGGGAGCGGCACTCCTCCGTGTGGCGGAGCATGCCCTCGGGGTCGTCGGCGCCGATGGAGACGAGATCCAGGCCGCCCACCCGGTCGGCGACGGCCTTCAGCTCGATCAGCCGGGCCTCGCTCATGGCACCGGTGTAGAAGGAGCCGATCTGGTTGTGGTCGACGTCGGTCGTGCAGACGAACCGGGCGGTGTGCAGGACCTCGGAGATCCGCACCGATCCGGTGTCGACGCCGTGGCGGTCGAGCCAGGCGCGGTACTCGTCGAAGTCGGAGCCGGCGGCGCCGACCAGGATCGGGGCGGTGCCGAGCAGGCCCATGCCGAAGCAGATGTTCGCGGCGACACCTCCGCGGCGCACGTCCAGGTTGTCGACCAGGAAGGAGAGCGAGACCGTGTGCAGCTGGTCCGCGACCAGCTGGTCCGCGAATCGGCCGGGGAAGGTCATGAGGTGGTCGGTGGCGATGGAGCCGGTGACTGCGATACGCACGGGAGACTGCTCCTGCGGAGGTCGAGGGAACGGTGTCCGCGTTCCCGGGTCGGCGTGACAGTTAACGCTACCGGTTCCGGCAACCAGGCGAAGCGGAAAAACTACCCGATAGTAGGGCTTTCCTCCTGAGCTCGGGGGTGCTTACGGTGCGGATATGTCGAACAACATCGCCCCGCCCGAGTCCGAGTCCGGTCTGGCCGAGCTGCGCGGAGACTGCGCACGGATGGCTCCGCACTGGGTGGTACCCACGAAGATCGCCGCGACCCCTGTGGCGCCGTCCCTGATTCACGGGGTGACGGTGCCTCCCGCCTCGGCCAGGCTGATCGACTCGATGTCGGAGTACGGCGACTGACAGGGCCGGCGGCCGGCGCCCGAAGACGGCGCGCCGGCCCCTCCCGGACCTCCCTCCCGCCGCAACTGCCGCCCCACGGGGGAACCGTGCGCTCCCGCGCCCCGTCCCATCGGTGTCCGCACCCGAGGGGCGGGCCATGTGCCGGCCAGGCACATGACGCCAATGCAGGCGAAGGAGCGATCCGGTGAGCACCGAGCGATCCGACAACGACGTGACCGGCCCCCGGCGGCGTTCGCCGCTCGCCGTGGCCTCGGTGGCGGCAGCCGTACTGCTGGCCGGTGGCGGCGGCGCGTACTGGGCCGCGACCGCGGCGGACGGCGGCAGCGGCAAGGACAGTGCGGGCAGCGGCACCGGCAACCCCCCGCCACTCTCCCTGGACGAGCGGACGGGCGTACCGGCCACGCACTCCTCCGACCCGTCGGCCCCGCCGAAGGGCATCGCCCCCGGCGAGCCCGATCCGCACGGCGGACGGCTGGTCTACCGGGCAGCCGGAGCGCTGCCGGACGGCCCGGCGAAGGCCGCCGTCCAGCGCACGAGCGGAACCGTCTCCTCGGCCGAGGTGGCCCGGCTGGCGAAGGCGCTCGGCCTCGACGGCACGCCGAGGGCAGAGGGCACCTCCTGGAAGGTGGGCCCCGACGGCGACGGCTCGGGGCCGGTGCTGCGGGTCGGCAAGCAGGCACCGGGCACCTGGACGTTCGCCCGTTACGGCTCCGGCGGCACGGACAACTGCGGGCACGAAAAGACCTGTTCGAGCAAGGGCGTGGCGCCCGGCGGCTCGGGATCACCGGTGAGCGAGAAGGCCGCGATGACGGCGGCGGCGCCCGTACTGAAGGCGGTCGGCCACGACAGCGCCGCCCTCGACGCCCGTCAGCTGATGGGCTCGACCCGCGTGGTGAACGCCGATCCGGTGGTGGACGGGCTCCCCACGTACGGCTGGGCGACCGGCGTCCAGGTCGGCACGGACGGGCAGGTGATCGGCGGCGGCGGGCAGCTGAAGGGCCTGGAGAAGGGCGCCGAGTACCCGGTGGTCGGCGCGGCCGACGCGCTGAAGCAGCTGAACGCCGCGCAGCCCTCGGACGGCCGCAAGAACATCGGCGGGTGCGCGACGGTGGCGCCCCTCGGCGGCGACCGGAAGCCGTCCGGGGAGTCCTGCGGCGCGCGGACCGGAGCCGAGCCGCCCACGACGACGGTGACGGTCGACAACGCCGTCTTCGGTCTGGCGGCGCAGTACGTGGACGGGAAGCAGTTGCTCGTCCCGTCCTGGATCTTCACGGTCCGGCCGGCGGCGGGCGGGGCGGGCAACACCGTCACGCAGGTCGCCGTGGACCCGGCGTACCTGACGAAGGACGCCCCGTCGGAGAAGACCCCGGACGCGGGCGGCACGACGCGGGCCGGCGGCACGGCCCAGTCGTACAGCGCCGACGGACGGACGCTCTCGGTGACCTTCTGGGGCGGCGCGTGCAGTACGTACAAGGTGAGCGCCAAGGAGGACGGCGACACGGTGCGGGTGCGCGTGGCGGAGTCGAAGCCGGACCCGGACAAGGTCTGCGTCATGATCGCCAAGGAGCTGACCCGTACGGTCACGCTGGACCAGCCGCCCGGCGACCGGAAGGTGGTCGACGCGGAGTCCGGCGGCGCGGTGCCGCAGAAGTGACCTGAGACCCCGCGCAGCGGACGACACAGCGGTACGGGGGGGGGGGGGGGGGGGGGGGGGGGGGGGGGGGGGGGGGGGGGGGGGGGGCGGGGGGGCGGGGGGGGGGGGGGGGGGGGAGTGGGGGGGGGGGGCCGGCG